>CAMWZE010000199.1 GCA_947178685.1 uncultured Porphyromonadaceae bacterium | reverse complement strand
ACTCCAAGGCCGAGATGATTTGGGTAGGTGGTGGCGCCGGTATGGCTCCTCTCCGTGCGCAGATCATGTGGATGACCAAAACCCTCAATACCCGCGACCGTGAGATGCACTATTTCTACGGTGCGCGTGCCCTCAACGAGGTGTTCTACCTTCAGGATTTCCTCCAGCTCGAGAAGGAGTTCCCGAATTTCCATTTCCATCTCGCGCTCGACCGTCCCGATCCCGCTGCTGATGCTGCCGGCGTGAAATATACCGCCGGTTTCGTACATCAGGTTATGTATGAGACATATCTCAAGGATCATGAAGCTCCGGAAGATATCCAATACTACATGTGTGGCCCGGGCCCGATGAGTAACGCTGTAAACAATATGCTCTACAATCTCGGAGTCGAGCCCGATGCCATCCACTACGATAATTTCGGTGGATAATAATCTTTCCAAATGGATTTCCTCAAGTTTTTCGATATACCGACAAAAATCTGCTTGAAGAGATCCTCAGGAAATTCAGATCTGAAAAAACTTTTCATCCATTAATTTACGGCAAGAGTGCATTAAATTGGACTGGTAGACCACTATCCGTTTAATGCACTCTGCTATTTAAACAAAGTACCATATCATGAAAAGAGACAACGAAATTTTTGAAATCATCGATCGTGAACATCTGCGTCAGCGCCGCGGAATCGAATTGATCGCAAGTGAAAACTTTGTAAGCGACGAAGTGATGCGTGCCATGGGGTCATGCCTCACCAACAAATATGCAGAAGGTTATCCCGGCCACCGCTACTATGGCGGTTGCCAGGTCGTAGACGAGGCTGAGACTCTCGCCATCGAGCGTGCCAAGAAACTTTTCGATGCTGAGTGGGCAAACGTTCAGCCCCATAGCGGTGCTCAGGCTAATATGGCCGTATTCATGGCTTGTCTTCAGCCCGGCGACACATTCATGGGCATGGACCTCAGCCATGGCGGACACCTTAGCCACGGTAGCCCCGTCAATTTCTCCGGTCTTCACTTCAGGCCGGTAAGCTACACTGTAGATGCCGCCACGGGTCGGGTTGACTATGATGTGATGGAGCAAGTGGCACGTGCCGAGAAACCGAAACTAATTATCGCTGGCGGAAGCGCCTATAGCCGTGAGTGGGATTATGCTCGTATCCGCAAGCTTGCCGATGAGATCGGAGCTATCTTCATGGTTGATATGGCTCATCCAGCAGGCCTTATCGCTGCCGGACTCCTTGACAATCCCGTGAAGCATGCTCATATAGTCACCACTACTACCCACAAGACTCTTCGTGGCCCGCGTGGTGGCCTTATCCTCATGGGTAAGGACTTCGACAATCCTTGGGGTAAGAAGACTCCTAAAGGTGAGATCAAGAAAATGTCTGCACTTCTTGATTCTGCGGTTTTCCCCGGTGTGCAAGGTGGTCCTCTCGAACACGTAATCGCTGCTAAGGCTGTAGCATTCGGCGAAGCTCTTCAGCCCGAATGGAAAGAGTATGCTATTCAAGTAAAGAAAAATGCCCAGGCTCTTGCAAACGCTCTCATCAAAAGGGGCTATAAGATTATCTCCGATGGCACCGATAACCATAGTATGCTCGTCGACCTTCGTCCCAAGTTCCCTGAAATGAGTGGTAAGAAGGCTGAGCGTGTGCTTGTGGAGGCTGATATCACCGCCAACAAGAACATGGTGCCTTACGATTCTCGTTCTCCGTTCCTCACTTCAGGTCTACGTTTCGGAACTGCCGCCATCACCACTCGTGGTGCCAAGGAGGATCTCATGGAGAAAATCGCCGAGCTCATCGACAAGGTTCTCTCCAACGCCGACGACCAGAATGTGATAAAGGAAGTTCGTCAGGAAGTAAACGATATGATGAACGACTATCCGATGTTTGCTTGGTAAGCCAATAATTCTGAATCATACTTAGGGTAGACATCACCATGATTATGGTGCTGTCTACCCTAATTTTTTTGCATATTCGAATTTCTATTCTTAACTTTGCGCTGCTTTGGCAATGGCATATGCCTCGTCGGTAGTCCGATTCAGATGACGTTGCTTAACTTATAACCTCACATGCATAACCAACCTATCATCTCTATGAATATAGCTGATATAAAATTTCCCCCGATCCTTTTTATCACCGGAGTCGGCACCGATGTGGGCAAATCCATCGCTACAGGCTGGCTCGCCCGTGAAATGACAGCCGCCGGAATGAAAGTGATCACTCAGAAAATGATTCAAACCGGCAATAAAGATTGGAGCGAAGACATTCTCCGTCACCGTGAGATTATGGGTATTGAGCTCACCGAAGAGGATAAGCAGCACCTCACAGCTCCTGTAATCTACTCCTATCCTTGCTCTCCTCATCTTGCAGCCGATATTGACGAGCGTCCTTTGGATATGGAATTAATCGACAAGGCTACTGCAGAACTCGCATCCCGCTATCCCCATGTGCTGATGGAAGGAGCAGGGGGTCTGATGGTGCCGCTCATGCCGGGGTTTCTTACTGCTGATTTTCTACACGATCGTCAGTTACCAACAGTGGTAGTCATAAATGGTCAGTTGGGTGCCATTAATCATGCACTTCTTACCCTTCACGCTGTAAAAACTTACGATATTCCCTTATTCGGAGTGATCTACAATCCTTACTTCGACAAAGATCCGATAATTTCCGGAGATACCCGCGGTTATCTTCAGCAATGGCTGAGGGCAAACTTCCCGGATGCAGTATGGATCGATATGCCCCATGAAAATCTATGATTCATCAAAATATAACCTCTCTCCTCCCCCTTCGAAGTCAAGACCATCAGCGTCTCCTTATGCATGAGCAAACCGTGAGTCTGTACATAGTATATGCTTAGCCTATCACATATCCGATCGAATTAAGACCACACATGGCTAAAGACCGGATTAATGATTGCTATCGTAAATTTTTATACAATCTTTTATCTGCAAAATATAAAACATATACAATTTTTGTTTTGAAACTTTCAATACCTATAATGAATATCGGAATTTTTAGTTAATTTTGCATTCGAATTTAACATTAGTCTTATGATCTCAAATTCTATCAACCAAGCCACTGTTACAATATCAAAAGAAGCTCTCTCGAAGCTTCCAGCCGCCCATATCACAGGCTCTGTTGAGCTGATTGACCGGCCCGAAGATGTGGCAGAGGCAGTCTCAGATCTCCGTAATGCAGAGATAATAGGATTTGATACCGAGACTCGTCCAAGTTTCAAAAAAGGTTTGCTACACACCGTGTCGCTGATGCAACTCGCTACTCCCGACAAGTGCTATCTCTTCCGCCTGAATAAAATCGGATTCGTCAAGGAACTCATTGATATTCTCGAGGATCCCGATCTTTTGGAAATCGGACTTTCCATCCACGATGATTTCCATAGCCTCCGGCGGCTTGCTCCGGTTGAACCTAAAGGATTCATTGATCTCCAGCAATATGTGAAGCAATTCAAAATATCCGACAACAGTCTGTCACGAATCTATGGCATTCTTTTCGGAGAGCGTATTTCAAAAGGTCAGCGTCTCACAAATTGGGAAGCTGAAACACTCACTCCTGCCCAACAGGGATATGCAGCTCTTGACGCAGTAGCTTGTATACGCATCTACCGCCACCTGCAAAGCGGAGCTTTCTATCCATACACCTCTCCTTATCTGACATTCCCCGATCCTCTTCCCCCAATTCCCAATTCTTAATTCCCCATTAAAAATTCCTCATTCCTCATCTTCTTATCCAAATTCTCAATTACTCATAAAAAATTCCCAATTACCTTATGCCACGATATAAACTCGTAATAGGACTTCTGGTGCTTTACGCTCTATTCATGACCTTCTATTTTGGACTCGATCTCCTCAAATCGGGTCATGCCACCCGCTTCTGGCTCACGGTAGCAGGTGAGACACTCTGCATAGTCCTCACCTTCTTCGCCCTCCGTCGTCGCGATCGCCTGCGCAAAGAGCGAAACAAAGCAACCGATACAAAAGATCTCTCCTAACATTCTACACCCATAAGATTGTTCCGGCTGTATACTTTGATATAGAAGCACTGAACCATCTTAGCGTTGATTACGGATTAAAGCCTGTGATGGTCTTAATCATGTAAGTATTCAACTACATCTGGCAATAAGTTCAAGTACATAATATAGCAACATCGGCTACACCCCTATGAAGTGGTAGCCGATGTTGCTATATTATGGAATTATCTTAGCCTGTTGAAAGAGATTCCCTGATACAGCCTCAAAGCTCGAAAATAAAATTTCTTTTTATAAAGCTGCAACTATTTTTCTTACATTTTTAAGTCTTGACATGAAATCAGGATTCGATTTGATAATCTGCTTGTTGTAATCTGACTGAAATCTCAACCAAAAATCTGCATCAATATCCAATGCAGCCTCAAACAACAAGGCAAATTCCGTAGTAACATCCCTCTTCCCTTCCAATACCGCATTTAAAACAGAAATGGGGATACCCGTTTCATCAGCTAATTGCTTTTGGGTAATACCACGAGC
>CAMWZE010000198.1 GCA_947178685.1 uncultured Porphyromonadaceae bacterium | reverse complement strand
GAATACTACCAATAAACAGACAGCCTTCTCTATGGCCATCATGCTCACAATGACAGTTCCGGCTTTTACAACCGCCAATACCCATGCCACTACCACCGAGCATGCCCGTCTAAAAGCGGAGTATGAGACCATGAATAAAACCCTCAACACCAAAACCGGTGATACTATCACCCATACCGGTAAATACATTCTTCAGCTGGCACCGACTGCGTCATACTATTACGATCCCCAAACCCACCTTATCGATTCGCTCGATAATGATCCGGAGGGAAGAAGAATGTTAGAGGAAGCTGATAAAGCAGCTTTCGAAAAAGCCAAAGCAACCGGTGGAGATTGGTTCAAGATAAGAAATGAGATGGGCATTACGCGCAATAAAAGATACAAATGTCGCAAAGACTTCACCACCGGAAAGATAACCGCGTGGGACACAAACATGGGTGACAGATATCGCTATGAAGTGGATATGGATGATCTGAAATGGGAACTCGTCGACTCAACGAAGAATGTGCTTGGCTATGAGTGTCAGATGGCTACAGCTGATTATCATGGCAGAAAATGGATTGCCTGGTTCACTACAGATGTGGGTGTTTCCGATGGCCCATGGCAACTATGCGGGCTACCCGGTTTGATAATGGAGGCTATTACAGCCGACAAGGAATATGGATTCACCATCAAAGGTTTGCAGCAGTGTGATGAACCGCTCAAAGATCCTTATGAGGATAAGGAAAAAACTTTTTACGTCAAAAGGATCTCAGCGTTAAGGCAAAAAGACTATGTACAACGCAATAGGGCAGCCCATATAAGCGCAATGACGGGTGGTGCCGTAAAGATAAAACATACTGAATACAAAGAGAATATTGATTTCATCGAAACCGACTACCACGAAAAGAAATAGTCAAACCGGTCCCCGGACTGCCGGGGATACATTCACTCGCCGGTGATACAGTCAATCACACGGTGACTACAGTCGCTCGCAAGCAAGTAGCAAACTTATTGATTGTTAAACATAGCCCATAATAAATTGTAGAGGATGAAAAAATTGTAGAGGATGTGTCAAAAGATTGTATTTTGACATATCCTCTACTTGTAGAAGTCAAGATTAATCGTTAAATTTGCATTAATCGCAAATGTAAAAAATCCTTACACCTCACTGAGCTCATGAAGGGAAATAATTTTAATGAGGATCGCCGAAATCCATAGACTTGAGGCAGTAATCCTCCCTCAACTAAAATCTCTAAAATTCAATAGATAATTGCAATGGCAAAGGAAATTCAATTTATACTATATAATTTACCTGACAATTCAGGCACCGTGCAAGCTATTGTCCAAGGGGAGACAATTTTTCTTACTCAGAAAGCAATGGCAGAGCTGTTTGGTGTAGAGGTTAACACTATCAATTATCATTTGAAAGAGATATTCTCGACGGGTGAATTGATAGAGGATGCAACTATTCGAAAAATTCGAACAGTTCAGACAGAAGGTAATCGTCAAGTCGAACGTGAAAGAGCTTTTTATAACCTTGACGCGATTATCAGTGTTGGATATCGAGTTAATAGTCAAAGAGCTACCCTATTCAGACAGTGGGCTACAAAAATTCTGAATGAATTTATCCGCAAAGGTTTTGTGCTGGATGATGATCGTCTAAAGGTCAGACACCAAGCACGATTGATGCGGGTATATTAAGTTTTTTACTTATGGTTCTTGCCTGATTAAGAGTAGGTTGTTTTTTACCAGACAGATAGTCACATACACGTGAAGGAGTAACTCCGATTAATTTTGCCAAAGCTGCCTGAGTCAATCCCATCTCATACATACGCAATTTTATTACATCAACCAATGAGGGTTCTCCAATAGCAAAATGCTCATCGGAATAGTCCGCCACAAGACTCGAAAGTAATTCAAGTTCCATACTACAGGGATCTGTTAGAGGAGTATCGTCCTTTACATGAGGCAACAATTCCTCCACTCTTGCAAGAGCCCAACGATATTGAGCTTCATTCTCTATTTTAGTCATAACTCTACTCCTATTATTTTATTTATATTGTTGAACAATCGATCTTATCGTAGTCCTCATGAGTACCAATAAACCGTATGTATATCCACTTGATAGTAAACTTTATAACTACTACCAAACGATGATTGTTGCCACGAATATTAAACACATAATGCTGATTACCAACACTATCCACGCTATTGAAGCTCTTCTTTACATCAGCGTAGGAGTTCCACTGTGCTTCCTTCACAATCTTCACCCAGTTTTGTAAAGCTGTTTTAGTGTCAGGGAATCTGGCGATATAGTTTTTGAGAGGTTCTTCAGTTATTATCCTCATAACGATTTAGATATTCATGATATTACAAAATTAGAAATAAAAATCCACATTCACAAATATTCACAGACTCTTTATAGTAGAAATAGGTATATAAGACCTTACATTATTCTCCTTAGCCATATAATATCAACTTAATGTAAGATTGAGCGTTATAGAGTTATAACCCTCTATCTTTATGTCTATGAATACACATCTCCAACCATACAAGAAGTCACAAAGCACCGGAAACCTCCGGAAGCACGGAAAGCTATTCTCTTTGTGCGCAATGTTTATCGCCACTACCCTCTCCTTTACTGCATCTGCACAAGGAACTATTTCTGCATATGCACAGGGAACTATTTCTGCATATGCACAGGGTGCCACTCCTACATTAACACAAGAAGCTACTTCTGCATCAGCATTGGGAGCCATGCCTTCATCTACTGTATCATTACCCGATTCATCCCAGTCAGCGCAGAGCAGAATTGAGCAAGGTTTTTCATCGGTAGTTATCTCACTCTCAGATAATAATCAACCGGCTGATTACAGTCAACCGGCTTACCGAATACTACCGGCTATCTACGACGGGAGCATGATGCCTTATGATTTCTCTGCATGCACTCCGGCCGAAGTGCCAGATTCCCTCACACCCTTCTTCATCAGCTACGTAGGCCGACATGGTGCCAGATTCCTATCCTCCGAAAAGAAAGTTACAAAACTTGAAGAGGCAATCTCAAAAGCCCGCGCAGCCGGAAACCTCACACCTCTTGGCGAGGAGATGGCTTCCCTCGTAGAACTCGTGAAAAAGCACACCGACAACCGCTGGGGTGCCCTCGACTCCGTAGGCGCATATGAACAGCAACGCCTCGCAGTTCAAATGGCTGAGATGTGGCCCTCTGTCACTAAAGAGGGAACAATCAACGCTACGGCCACATATGTCCCCCGTGTGGTTATGAGTATGTATGAATTCACACACTCACTCTGCTCGCGCCAGCCAAAACTTGACATATACACTGCCGAAGGACACAAATTCGACCCGCTACTCAGATATTTCACTACCGATCCGGCATATGTGAGCTATCTGAAAGAGAAACCATGGCAGAAGGAATATGACAGTTTCATAGATGAGAATGTATCTCCTCAACCGGCCATAAACCTGTTTGGATCAACTTTCGATGAAAAAGAGAACCGTAAGCTCACCCTCGATATATACAGTGTGATTCAATCGCTCCGTGCCGCAGGACTGCCGGCTCCTGACTCCCGCTGGATGTTACCCGAGGAATACAAGAATTGTTGGAAGGCTGCAAATCTCGAACATTACTTCGCACGCACCGATAATCCCTTAAGTTCTATCCCGGTCGAGGGTGCCACACCTCTGCTCTCACGACTCATCGATGATCTTTCATCCGCAACTACCTCCTACACTTCCCGGACCTTCCCCGGCTCCGATAACGCCTACGATTCAGCCATACTCTATTTCGGACATGCCGAGACACTCATGCCGCTTCTCTCGCTATGTGATGTGGCCGGTTGCAACGCTCCACTCGCCAAACCCGGAAATGTAGACGAGTATTGGAAAGACTATGAAGTTGTGCCTCTCGGTGCAAACTTTGAGATTACACTCCTCAAGGCTCCTTCAGGCAATATATATGCCCTGACACGCCTGAACGGACATGATGTAAAGATCGGAGACTTCCCCTCTCCTATTGTCACATGGCAGTCTCTGAAAGATTTCTGGACTTCGCGTGTGCAAAAATTCACCAAGTAGGTCCCTGCACAGTAGACACCTACACAATGATTGCACATACCGCAATCAAAAGTTGGTTTCACACCCAACAAAAGATACAAGAGAGAGCCGGAACCCTCGCGGATTCCGGCTCTCCCTTTATAAAGTGAAGCTTCTGATAAAGTGAAACTTCGTAAAAATTACAATATGATGTGATTTGAAGCTTTGTAAAAAATTCTTACTTAAGCGGGCCGACCTTCACTCTCTTGCTATCCCAGATAAGATAACCGATTAGGAGAAGATAAGCCACACAGCCGAGAATCTGGCTTGTGATCTCACTGAGAGGATTGACGTATTCAAAACCGGCAAAACGGGTGATCGCGGCAAACACACCGAACAATGCACCGCCGGCGATAAGACCGGATGAAAGCAACGTGCCACGATCTCTGCGGGCATCATTAACCTCTTTCTTGTCGGATGAATTACCCACATAC
>CAMWZE010000197.1 GCA_947178685.1 uncultured Porphyromonadaceae bacterium | reverse complement strand
TCCGAGACTATCTCGCCAACGATTTGCTCACCCTGAATGTGGAGGTTGCCGAAGCAGCTCCCGGGGTGCGCCAGCTCCCCCCGAAGGAGTTTCTGCAGCAGGTGGTGGAGTCAAATCCGGTGATTGCACGGGTGCTTCAGGAGATTAACGGAGAGCTTGTCTAAGATGTTAATCTTTATTTCCCAATGTTAAATATTATTAATTTAAGGGAGAATATCGGACACATCCACCCTACGAAGCCCGTAAAACCATAATTATTTATTATCTTTGCAAAAGCTTTCCGGAGGGGACATCAGTCTCCTCCGCGTTTTTTACCCCAACCCCAAAAAAGAAAGGACAATAGAGATGATTGACAAGACCGCGCTTGCCGCCTTCATAGAGCGCCAGCTCGAAGGCACCGACCTCTACCTTGTGGAGCTTGAGATCAGCTCAGGCAACGAGATAAAGGTGGAGATAGATTCCGACACCAGTGTAGACATAGACAGCTGCATAAAGCTCACCCGCGAAATCGAGGCCGAGTTTGACCGCGATGTGGAAGACTATGAGCTTGAAGTCGGCTCTTCAGGTCTGACATCCCCTTTCAAAATTCCACGTCAGTATGTCAAGAATATCGGACATGAAGTGGAGCTTCTCACAAAGGATGGGAAAAAGATGAAAGGATTGCTGAAAGGTGCCGATGATAATGGCTTCACCATCATCTCGGAAGAGAAAGTGAAACCCGAAGGCGCGAAAAAGCCCGTGGTGGAGAAAGTGGAGCGCACTTTCCCCTACGGCGATGTAAAATACACCAAATACCTACTACAATTCTAAATTCTTATGGCAAAGAAAGCAGAGACGGTCAATATGGTCGACCGGTTTGCAGAGTTCAAGGAGCTCAAGAATATCGATAAAACCACCATGATCAGCGTCCTCGAGGAGTCATTCCGCAACGTTCTTACGAAAATGTTCGGCTCCGATGAGAATTTCGATGTTATCATGAACCCTGACAAAGGCGACTGCGAAATATATCAGAACCTCAAGGTCGTGGCCGACGGAGAGGTGGCCAATAAGGATATGGAGATAGGGCTTTCGGAAGCCCGCGAAATCGACCCCGAATGTGAAATCGGAGAGGATGTCTCGAAGCAGATATTCTTCGAGAAATTTGGTCGCAGGGCAATCCTCAATCTCCGCCAGACCCTTCAGTCGAAGATTCTTGACCTCCAGAAGGAGGCTATCTCTTCCCGCTTCAAGAATCTCGAGGGTGAAATCATCACGGGAGAAGTTCATCAGGTGTGGAAACGCGAGGCGCTTCTCATTGATGAAGACCAGAACGAGCTCATCATGCCCAAAGACGAGCAGATTCCAAGCGACTCATTCCATAAAGGCGACATGGTAAAGGCCGTTGTGAAACGTGTGGACAACAACAACAATAACCCCAAGGTCATTGTGTCGCGCACCGACGAGCGCTTCCTCCGCCGCCTCTTCGAGCAGGAGGTGCCTGAAATCCACGACGGACTCATCACGATACGTTCCGTGGCACGAATCCCCGGTGAACGCGCCAAAATTGCTGTAGAAAGCTATGACGACCGTATCGATCCCGTGGGTGCCTGCGTCGGCATAAAGGGGAGCCGTATCCACGGCATCGTCCGCGAACTGCGCAACGAGAACATCGACGTCATATCCTACACAGCCAACCCTCAGCTCTTCATCCAGCGTGCCCTCAGCCCCGCGAGCATCTCTTCAATCCGCCTCAACGAGGAGGAGAAGAAAGCGGAGGTTTTCCTCCATCCTGAGGAAGTTTCCCTCGCTATCGGCAAAGGTGGTCTCAACATACGCCTGGCAACTATGCTGACCGGCTATACTATTGATGTCTACCGCGACATAGAGGAAGGCGAGGAAGATATCTATCTCGATGAATTCCGTGATGAAATCGACGGATGGGTTATCGAGCAGCTCAAGAACATCGGCCTCGGCACAGCCAAGGCAGTCCTCAATGCCTCCAAAGAGAAGCTTGACCAGGCTGACCTTGAAGACGACACCGTCCAGCAGGTGCTTGACGTCATCAGGGCCGAGTTTGAAGACTGACCCACCCTCCCCTCTCTTCTCAATCCAATCTATAGAATACAACCCTTCACCAATATATCCGCACGAAAATAAGCAAAGTAGCAAAAGATTTAAATGTCGGAGTGGGCACGGTGGTTGAATTCCTCAACAGGCATAACATTGTTGTTGAGAACAATCCCAACACCCGCATCGATGACAGCGCCGTCTCCCTGCTGATGAATGAATTCAGCAACGACAAGGCTGACAAGCAGAAAGTCGACGGCAACATTCAGAAGCGTAAGGATGCGAAAAAAGAGAAAAACCAACGTTCCGAAAATTCTTCGGCCGCGCCTCAGGCGCCGGGGCTGAAAGTGCTCGGAAAAATCGACCTTAGCGCCACCTCGAGAGGGGGCCGCAACGGGCGTCAAAACAATCAGTCTTCTCAAAAACCGGCCGATCGTCGTCCGGCTCCGACACATGAGGAGAAACCGGCTGCTCCGGCTCAGCCGCAGACAGCTCCCAACCGCTCCGAATCTGAAGAAAACGTGCAGAAAAAAAATGTGACTCCAGAGGTACACAAGGAGAAGAAGGTGGAGAAACCTTCCCCTGCTCCCGCGGAGGCATCCCATAAACCAAAAGAGCCTGAAGTAAAGGAAGCTAAGGAAGCTAAGGAGATAAAGAAAGAGGAGGAGAACGTTGCTTCTGAATCTGAAAGCAATGTGTTCCGTCTCAGCACTCCTGCCGAGAAACCCGAGCTGAAAGTGCTTGGTAAAATCGACCTCTCTTCCCTCAACCAGAGCACCCGGCCGAAAAAACGCGGCAAGGACGACCGTCGCCGTGGCGATAAGAATCGTTCCGCAGCTCCCGGCGCCACTGCAACCGAAGGGAGCTCCGACCGTAAGAAACGTAAACGTATCGGCAAGGAGAAAGTCGATATCGAGAAAGCAGCCTCTCAGTCAGGCTTCGGTTCTGACCGTCCGAAAAAGAAAAACGGTGAGGCTAAACAGGCTCAGGGTGGCGGAGCTCAAGGTGGCAAGCGCCAGGACCGCAAGAACGAGGGAGCCGGACAGAAGAATCGCCGCAACGATCGTCAGCAACGTCAGGAGGCTTCCCAGGAAGATGTGCAGAAGCAGGTGAAGGAGACGCTCGCACGCCTTACCAACAAAGCTCCCAAGAAGGGACTCAAATGGCGCAAGGAGAAGAAAGAAGCCATCCACAACCGCGAACTTGAAGACAAGCGCCGCGAAGAGGCTGAGAGCAAGGTTATCCAGCTCACTGAGTTTGTTACCGCAAACGACCTTGCCAACCTCATGGAAGTCCCGGTCAACAACGTCATTGCCACATGTATGAACATCGGCGTTATGGTGTCGATCAACCAACGCCTCGATGCTGAAACCATCAATATCGTTGCCGAGGAATTCGGATTCACCACAGAATACGTCAGCGCAGACGTGACAGAGGCGATTGCTCCGGAGGAGGATAACGAAGAGGATCTCGTTCCGCGTCCTCCGATTGTCACGGTCATGGGCCACGTAGACCACGGTAAGACCTCTCTCCTCGACTATATCCGCAATGCCAACGTGATTGCCGGCGAGGCCGGTGGCATCACGCAGCATATCGGTGCCTACAATGTCAAGCTGGCCGACGGACGCCACATCACGTTCCTCGACACTCCTGGTCACGAAGCTTTCACCGCCATGCGTGCGCGTGGTGCAAAAGTCACCGACCTTGCGATTATCATCGTGGCTGCTGACGATGACGTCATGCCCCAGACAATCGAGGCCATCAACCATGCCTCGGCTGCCGGAGTGCCTATGGTGTTTGCTATCAACAAAATTGACAAACCTACCGCTAACCCCGACAAGATTAAGGAACAGCTCGCAGCCATGAATTATCTCGTCGAGGAATGGGGCGGAAAATATCAGAGCCAGGACATATCAGCCAAGAAAGGTATCGGTGTCGACGAGCTTATGGAGAAAGTGCTTCTTGAAGCGGAACTCCTTGAACTCAAGGCAAATCCCGACCGTCTTGCCATCGGTTCTGTCATTGAGTCAAGTCTTGACAAGGGTCGTGGCTACGTAGCGACCGTCCTCGTGCAGAACGGCACACTCAAAGTGGGCGACGTCATACTCGCAGGCACACACTATGGCAAAATCAAGGCGATGTTCAACGAGCGTAACCAGCGCATCACCGAAGCCGGCCCCTCCACTCCGGTTCTTATCCTCGGTCTTAATGGCGCGCCGACTGCCGGCGACACCTTCAATGTCCTTGAGACGGAGCAGGAAGCTCGTGAGATTGCAGCCAAGCGCGAACAGCTCCAGCGTGAGCTCGGTCTTCGCACTAAGAAACGTCCCGGACTTGAGGAACTCGGACGCAGACGTGCCCTTAATGACTTCCATGAGCTCAATCTCGTGGTCAAGGGTGATGTCGACGGTTCTGTCGAAGCACTCTCCGACTCCCTCATCAAGCTCTCCACTCCTGAGATTCAGGTCAACGTGCTCCACAAGGGAGTGGGTGCTATCTCCGAGAGCGATG
>CAMWZE010000196.1 GCA_947178685.1 uncultured Porphyromonadaceae bacterium | reverse complement strand
TTCAGAACGGCAACGAGATAGTGTTCGGATATGAGAACAGCGAAATCAAGCCCTATGCCGATGGAATGATACCCTTCTCAAACTCTGTTCCCGCCCGCTATGCCATCTCTTTCAATACCTTCACATTCGAAGGCTCGCCATTCGTGAAGCTCTCCATCAACGGTCAGCAGCTTGAGGCTATCGACGAGACCACTTCCAAAGTTGACCTCACACTGGCCAAGGGCGACAAGATCACACCCGACGGATTCCCCGAGTTTGGCGAATGGTGGATCAATCCGGACTACTTCACCAAGAACGAAGACGGCTCGCTCACATTCAACGCCTATAACGGCAACTACCGAATCATAGCCGACATGAAGATGCGCTATCTCCGCGTCTACAAGCTTTTGGGCGACAACCCGGCCACTCTCAACGAAGATGGCACAGGAGCCCTCTGGATCATCGGTGGCGGCATCGGTCATCCATCACTCTCCAACGAGGTGGGCTGGACCACTGAGAACGCCATCTGTATGGCTCCTACCGGTGAGAAGACTTATCAGATCACATTGGTTGGCGGAAAGACCGTATCGGTAGACAATATCAACTTCAAGTTCTTCGGCCAGATGGGCTGGGGTGTCGAGCTTAAAGGCGATGACCTTGTTTCACAGTCAAACCTCATCGGCGTGGGCACCGGAAGCAACGGACACGACAACGGCAACCTCTTCCTTGAAGATGGTGTCACACTCCAGGAGAACGGCGTGTATGTGATAACCGTAGATCTCACCCAGGGTATCCACGATGCCATAATGACCGTAGACTTCAACGGCGAGCAGCAGTTTGAGGAGCGTCCCATCTACCTTAACGGCAATAAGATGTCGACCTCCGACAACCAGCTCTACTCTCTGGTGACCGAACTCAAGCAGAACTCCAAATTGGAATTCAAAGAGTTTAGCGCTCTTGCCGACCTCTACTATGATCCCGACTACTTCAACTTCGATGAAGATGCCTTCGAAGTAAGCTTCATCCCCGTAGACGGCTACTACAATGTGGTTCTCGACAAGCTCAACGGCACTCTCACCGCATCGCGTGTCAACGCCGACGGCTCGGAGATGACTCTTCAGGATGATGGTTCAGGCGCCCTCTGGCTCATGGGCTGGGGCGTAGGTTCCCCCTCGCTCGACAACCAGTTTGGCTGGACCCCCGGCAAGGCTTACTGCATGGCCGAGGTTTCACCGAAGGTATACCGCTTCACAGGCGTAGCCGGTCCGGAGACCGGTTCAGAGAATGGGGAGCGCATCCGCTTCGACTATCTCTCGTTCAAGTTCTTCCATCAGGATGGCTGGGGAGGTGAATATCCCACATCTTCCCTCACCTTCACAGATGCCGCCAAAGCTCTTATAAAAGATGCAGGCAACTTTGAACTTGCCGATGATGTGAAGCTTGAAGAGGGTGCCACCTATGTAATCACCGTTGACCTCACGGGTGGTAAAGAGAATGCAGTTTTCGATATGGTTAAAAAATAAAGTTCAGGTCAATACACCTTAAAGGTAAAAAAGATCGTTAGTAAAAAGAGCCGATGTCCGCGTCAGAATGGCCGACGCAGGCATCGGCTTCTTTCATTTTCCACCACTCATTACCAAGGAGAGAGAAATACAAAAGCAAAATATGATAAGTAACAATCTAATCACGGGTCTCGTGATCTCTACGTTCGCGATGACCGCCACTGCACGCGAAGCCTTCACCATCAACGATGGCTGGAGATTCACATTCGCCGGCGACACAGCCGCAACACAAGTGCATCTACCCCATTCATGGAACGGAGATGCCTACTCCACCCGAAACTATCGGCGCGGTGCAGCCACATATGAGAAAGACCTGCGTATTCCCGCCCGTCTTGCAGGAGAACGCATATATCTGAAGCTCGACGGTGCGGCCTCCAAGTCGGATGTCGCTATAGACGGCAAGCCTATAGGGAGGCATGTGGGTGCCTACTCCGCCCACACACTCGACATTACCCCTTACGTCACTCCCGGAAGCACCCACAAACTCACCGTTACCGTAGACAATTCAGACAAGAGCATCCCACCCTACTCAGCCGACTTCACCTTCATGGGCGGTCTTTACCGCGATGCATGGCTGATAGGTAAAAACCCTGTTCATCTTGACATACTTTCAGGACCGAAGGAGGGGGTGAAGGTAACGCCCGCTCTGCTCGCGGATGGAAGCGGAGAAGTGGGAGTGGCAGGAGAGGTGCTTAACCGTTCGGAACGCAAACAGCGCGTCACGGTAAGCGTGAAACTATACGATCCCTCCGGACGTGAGGTAGCCGCCAAATCGAGCAAGTTGGATATCGCTTCTGACGGAGGGAAAGAATTCAGGGTTATGCTCGACAAGCTTAAGAATCCGGAATTATGGTCGCCCGAATCTCCCGCTCTCTATAAATTGGTGACAGAGATAAGCGACAATGGTAAACTGCTCGACCGCTCCGAGACCACCACCGCTTTCCGCACTTTCGGATTCGACAACGAGGGACGCTTTCTTCTCAACGGAAAGCCCTATAAACTGCGCGGCATGTGTCGCCATCAGGATCAGAAACCGATGGGGATTGCCCTAACCGACGAGCAGCACCGTCGCGACATGGAGCTTATGAAGGATCTCGGCACAAACTTTATCCGCATAAGCCATTATCCACAGGATGACGCCATACTTGAGATGTGTGACCGTCTTGGTCTCATTGCATGGGAAGAGGTGCCGGTGATCGACTATGTGCCTGACGATCCCGATTTTGCCGATAACAGCGAGACAATGGTAAGAGATATGATCCGCCGTCACTACAATCATCCCTCCGTTGCGATGTGGGGATATATGAACGAGATTCTGCTCCGCACGCCTAAAAATGAACAGGAGGCCACCCGGGAGCGCACCGGCGTGCTCGCCCGCCGCCTTGAAGATGTGGTGAGGGAGGAGGATCCCACACGTCTCACCACCATGGCCTTCCATGGCAGCGACGTCTATCACGAGGCCGGATTGGGCGAGATAACCGATGTGAAAGGTTGGAATCTATATCAGGGCTGGTATGGCGGACGCTTCCCCGATTTCGAGGCCTACCTCTCGCGGCAGCATCGTGAGCATCCCGACCACAAGCTGATTGTGAGCGAATATGGCGCCGGTTCCGACTTGCGCATCCATTCCCTCAAGCCCGAAGCGTTTGATTTCAGTATGGAATATCAGCAGGATTACCTTGAGCATTATCTCCCCGTGATAGAGGATTCGGCATTTGTGGCCGGAGCCTCCCATTGGAATTTCATCGACTTCTCCTCCGCCAACCGTGCCGAGTCGATGCCACACATCAACAACAAAGGACTCGTCACCAACGACCGGCGCAAAAAGGATGTCTACTATTATTATCAGGCCATGTGGCAACCACTGGAGCGCGACACTGTGGCCCATATAGCATCGCGCGACTGGGCAATCCGCACCGACATATCTGATAACGGCTATGTAATAAGGCCGATAAAGGTCTACACCAACCTTCCCTCGGTAGCCCTATCAGTCAATGGCCACATGATGCCCGCTGTCAAGGTAAGCAATAACACTGCATTGTTTGATATCCCTCTTCATGACGGAAAAAATACACTTGAGCTCTTCTCCGAAGAGATCAGACAGTCGCAACCTTTGGACGCGATGACGGTTGACATGAAAATCATACCTGTCTCCGATGGCAAACTAATGTTGGGCACGGATGAATTGGCTGTGAATGTAGGTTCCGACTGCTATTTCCGCTCAGACGAAACCGGACTCACATGGCTACCCGACAGGGAATATGCTCCCGGCAGTCTTTACGGCCACGTCGGAGGGAAGCGCAATGTAAGCCAGGACGAAATCGCCCTTACCGATGATATGCCAATTTTCCAGCGCAACCTCACCGGACTTGAGGAATACCGCATCGAAGTGCCCGACGGACGCTATGAGGTGGAGTTAGGGTTTGCCGATCTCTCCTCCCCTTCCGCATTGTCGGCATATATGTTGGGCCACAACGCAGGGAGCGGCACGCCTCCCACCGACATGGATGTAGCTATCAACGGCATTGCAGTGGAAGAGGGATTCAGTCCCGGCAAAGAATCGGGAGTGAAGCATATGTCGCGACGCCGTTACCTCACGGAGGCTACTGAAGGGAACGGGATAACAATCCGTTTCACACCCCGTGGGGGCACCACATCCCTCTCCACACTCAAACTCCGCCGGCTCTGATTTCAGAGAGGGGAGTGTGGCAACCCCTCACCTCACCACCACTTTGAACTGCAATCACTATTGATTTGTTTTATAAATTGAAAAAGATTCTACGATCGTCATCCGGCGATTGAGATCATTAATTTCTAAAACAAATTTATTATGAAAGCAGAAAAAGCGTATATCGTAAGTTTCGGTGATTCCGACAAATACAGCGTACCCTTCGACGGTAGCAAAGAGGAATTTGAGAAATCGTCAGAGTTCAAGCACATCAAGGATGCAGTTTGCGACTATGTGAAAAGCAAATTCCCCGAGGCAGATTGTAAGTATGTTGTAACTCCGAAAGTAGAGGATGTTTCAGAGCGCGATGAGGT
>CAMWZE010000195.1 GCA_947178685.1 uncultured Porphyromonadaceae bacterium | reverse complement strand
CACTGTAGTATATCCGCAGATTGAGTATCTGTTCGGGAAAGTGACCATGTATCCTAACTATGGGTCCCTATCTCGCGATCTACTTCTGGGCTTCCTCCACAAGCACTTCGCTGATACCGAAAATCTCGTCACCCCCATCGAACCGCTCCCCTCAAAGGCTTGCGACCCGGAAATCCAGGCCGTATTCACCGGGGAGAGCTTCAAGGATGACTATAGGATTCTAAACCGTGCCATCCGCGAAAATGGCAAGAACATACCACCGCTCGTCAATGCTTATATGTCGCTTTCCCCTACCATGAAAGTGTTCGGGACAGCCATCAACCGTGAGTTTGGCGATGTGGAGGAGACAGGAATCTTCTTCAAGATTTCAGAAATTTTCGAGGAGAAGAAACGCCGTCATATACAGACTTTCATGGAAAACCACCATCTCTCCGAACAACAACCTGACAATGAATAAAGTGGTAGTAACCGGCGCCGATGGTTTCATCGGCAGCCATCTCACTGAAGCCCTCCTCGCTGAAGGTTGCGAGGTGACTGCTCTCGCACAGTATAACTCATTCAACAACTGGGGATGGCTCGAAGGAATCACTCACCCGCATCTGAAGGTAGTCACCGGCGATGTCCGCGATCCGAACTTCTGCCGGGAGCTCCTTAAAGAGGCCGACACCGTATTCCATCTCGCCGCTCTCATAGCAATTCCCTACAGCTACATCGCTCCTGACAGTTACGTCGACACAAATGTGAAGGGCACCCTCAATATCTGCCAGGCTGCCCGCGACAACGGTGTGGACCGACTGCTCGTGACCTCCACTTCGGAAGTATACGGCACGGCTCTCAGGGTCCCAATCGATGAGAGTCATCCCAAGCAGCCTCAAAGTCCATACTCGGCATCAAAGATCGGAGCCGACGCCATAGCGCTCAGTTTCCATAACGCGTTCGACCTGGACGTCACCGTGGTGCGCCCGTTCAACACTTACGGTCCCCGTCAGAGCGCACGCGCTATAATTCCATCCATAATCACGCAGATCGCCTCCGGCAAGCGTGAGATAATGGTGGGCGACCTAACCCCGACACGCGACTTCAACTATGTGACCGACACATGCCGGGGATTCATAGAGATTGCCCGCACTCCCGGTTTGGCGGGCGAAGAGATCAACATCGCTACTCAAAGAGAAGTGAGCATGGCTGATACCCTTCACACAATCGCACGTCTTATGGATGCCGACATAAAGTGGACCGTTGACCCACAGAGGCTCCGTCCCTCCGGAAGCGAGGTGTTCCGCTTACTCGGATGCAATGAAAAGATCACACGGCTCACCGACTGGCGTCCGCAGGTAACTCTTGAAGAGGGACTGGCGAAGACTATCGCATGGTTTACCTCAGACAACCATCTAAAGAACTATAAACCCAATATATACAACAGATGAGCAATAAGAAACTCACTGTGCTTCTCCTCGGAGGCGCACGCAGGGTGTCGCTTGCGGAAATCCTCAAGCGCTCCGGCCAGCGTATCGGCTACTCTGTAGACATCATCAGCTACGACCTCACCGAAGAGGTGCCCGTGGCTCTTGAAGCCAAGGTGATCAAAGGTCTACGCTTCAACAACCCTGATGTTGTCGATGATATCAAAAAGGTGGTGGAGACTTATGATGTCAATATCATCCTCCCTATAGTCAATAATTCAATCGAAGTAGCCTCAATACTCAAGTCGCAGCTAAAAAATGTGTTTGTACCCGTCACCGACTTCGAACACGCAAGGGCACTTTTCGATAAGGCTGATGCCGCAAAGGTGTTCAAGGAGGCCGGACTACCCATACCACGCACCTACAGCGTGCTTTCAGCTCAGATTCCGGCCATAGCCAAGCCCCGGAAGGGACGCTCATCCCGAGGGATACAAATCTTCAATAACATTGAGGAGCTAATGCATCTGCAGGACCTTCAGAATTATCTCATTCAGGAATACATTGAGAATAAGAGGGAATACACTGTGGATTGCTACATCGACAGCAAGGGTGAGATTCTCGTAACTGTGCCTCGCGAACGTATTGAGATAATGGGGGGTGAGTCTACACGCACAATCACCTGCCACAATCGTATACTCGAAGATCTCAGCCGTAAGGTCATAGAGATTTTCTCTCTTCGCGGACCCGTAAACATACAGTTCCTCCACGATCTCGACAGCGACCGTTATCTCCTTATGGAGGTCAATCCCCGTCTTGGCGGCGGTGTCATCTGTTCGATATATGCCGGTGCGCCGATTGTCGACTACATAATTGACGAGTCACTTGGCTCGGTGCTTTCTCCCTGTACCGACTGGGCTTCCGGCACACTCGTGGCCCGCTACTTCAAGGAGGCGGTGTTCTACGAGAAAGATTGAATAATTCTTTCCGGATAATGACCTCACCCGAAACGATTCTCGAAAAATATTACGGATACCGATCATTCCGTCCCGGGCAGAAGGAGATCATCGAAAACGTGATTTCCGGTCGCGACACATTCGTGCTCATGCCTACAGGTGGCGGCAAATCGCTATGCTATCAAATCCCGGCGCTCGCCTTGCCGGGATGCGCCATAGTGGTGTCTCCGCTTATAGCCTTGATGAACGATCAGGTAGAGGCGTTGAAAGCAAACGGCATACCGGCAGCGGCTGTCCATTCCAACCGCGATGAGTATGCCAACCGTGAAAGCCTCGATGATGCCATGAAAGGGCGACTCAAGCTTCTCTACATATCACCGGAACGGCTGATGCTCGAGATCGATGCTATCGCCGCCCGTATTCCGGTGTCGCTTGTGGCAATCGACGAGGCTCACTGCATATCGCAGTGGGGACATGATTTCCGACCTGTATACACACAACTTCGCACTGTCAAGGATAAGTTTCCCGGAGTTCCGGTCATGGCACTTACAGCCACCGCCGACCGTCTCACCCGTGAGGATATATCAAAATCGCTCGGGCTCACTACTCCTTATATATATATAGGATCGTTTGACCGTCCTAACATATCCCTCACAGTATTGAACGACCCCGGCAAGAAAGCCCGAGTAAAAATGATATCGGCACTTATCGACAAGTACCACCTTGACGCAGGAATTGTCTACTGCCTAAGCCGCAAAAAGACTGAGGCCATGCATGAGGCACTTCTGGATAAGGGATATCGGTCGGTATGCTATCATGCAGGTATGTCGGCTCAGGAACGGGAGGAGGCACAACGTCGCTTCGTTAGCGGAGAAGTGCAAGTGGTGTGTGCCACCCTTGCCTTCGGGATGGGCATAGACAAAAGCAACATCCGCTGGGTGGTACACAACAATATCCCCGGCAACATTGAGAGCTACTATCAGGAAATAGGACGTGCCGGACGCGACGGAATGCCCGCTGAGGCGATAATGTTCTATAACTTCTCGGATATAATAATGAGGAAGAGTTTCGTTGAGGAATCCGGACAGTCTGCCATCAATAGCGAGAAACTCGACTTCATGCAGCGTTATGCCGAGGCTTCGGTGTGCCGCCGACGCATTCTCCTCAGCTATTTCAGCGAGGAGGCAATCGACGACTGTGGCAACTGCGACAATTGTCGCTCACCGCGCGACCGAATTGACGGGACTGTCCTCGCTCAGAAAGCACTCAGCGCAGTGATACGTGTGAACGCCCGCGAAGGAATCGTCACGATTATCGACATACTCCGTGCTTCAGCACGCAAGGAATTGTATGACAAGGGCTACCACCTTTTACGCACCTACGGTGCCGGACGAGATCTTACCTCTGCAGAATGGCACAGCTACATACTTCAGATGATTCAATTGGGCCTTCTTGAAATAGCTTACGATGACAATTTCCACCTGCGTCCCACCTCGTTGGGTATGAAGGTAGTAAAGGGGCTCCAGACCATTGAACTGAGCCGTCACCAACCATTGAACTATCTCAAGAGAGGGACTGCCAAAAAACCGGCTCCCGTCACCCTCACACCCGATCAGCGTCTTCTTGAGCAGCTCAAAGAAGCGCGTAAGAAGATCGCAACTGAGGAGAAAACGGGCGACTACGTTGTATTTTCCGATGCAACTCTTGCAGAATTCGTACGTCTGCAACCGGAGGATATCGATTCATTCTCACAGATATCCGGTGTGAGCCATGTAAAGCTTGCTAAATATTCCAAAAAGTTCCTGCCGATAATCCGGCGCCACAAGGGACTCAAAGCCACCCTTCCAGTAGGCTCGAGTCAGAAAGAAACCCTGATTCTCTTCGATTCTGGAATGAATCCTGAGGAGATCGCTATGCTCAAAGGGATTAGCGTTGCCACTGTCTACGGCCATATGACACAATGGATAACGGAAGGGAAAGTCACAGACTATCGCAGGCTCTCAACGGCCAATCAATACAAGACAGTCACCCAGATGTTTGTAATTGATCCGGAGAACGCCTATAACCGTCTCAACAATGAATTTAAAATACCGAATCATATAATTAGAGTGATTTTGGCAGAAAAAGAAGCGAAAAAACTTGGTCAGACAGAAAAAAAATATTAACTTTGCAGTGTTAAAGCCGAAAGGCCATCGGGGCGTAGCGCAGTCCGGTTAGCGCACCTGCTTTGGGAGCAGGGGGTCGAAG
>CAMWZE010000194.1 GCA_947178685.1 uncultured Porphyromonadaceae bacterium | reverse complement strand
TATATAAACTTAATTGACTTGCAAGTCAATTATAATTCTTATATTTGTACCAGCTATTCAGTAAGTAGGTAGCTGCGAATAATATTAAAATAACCATGAGAGGATTTTTACCCAATATTAAAGATATAGCAGGGCAGTCTCCGGTATATTTTTTGGCTCCGGCTTTGGCCGTGGCTTCTGTATTATCGGCTAACGCTCGACAGCTCTCGTTAGATGAGGCGCTTTGTAACATGCCCCCTCATTTCTCCAAAAATGCCACTCGTTCTTCTGCCGACCTTCTCTACACAGAGAAATC
The DNA here is from genome assembly GCA_947178685.1 of uncultured Porphyromonadaceae bacterium. The sequence goes on along the minus strand of CAMWZE010000194.1, from coordinate 4,308 downwards.
CGGTGACCTGAATGTGGCATATATACTTCCTTATGGCGGTGGTGACGGTTTCCTTATTTTGGCTGCCGATGATATGCTGCCCGCTGTTTTGGGATATTCTGATAAGGGAGATTTCAATGAGGCCTCTATGCCTCCTGCAATGGCTGAATGGCTACGTGAGTATGGGCGACAACTAACATATGCGGTTGATCATAAGCTTACCGCCTCGAGTGTGAGGGTTGCCGATAATCGCCAACCGATAGCCCCTATATGCCAAACAAAATGGAATCAGTTGTCTCCATTCAACAAAAAATGTCCTATTATCAGTGGTAAATACGCTCCAACCGGTTGCACAGCTACTGCCATGGCACAGGTAATGTATGCCCATAAGTGGCCTGTTACCGGGGAGGGTACGAATTCTTACGTCTCTGAAACTACCGGCAAGAAGCTTACCTTTAATTTCGGCAACACATCTTTCGATTGGGAGGAGATGCTCTTATCGTATGACGACACCTATACTGCGTCACAGTCTAACGCTGTAGCGACTTTGATGGCAGCATGTGGCAATGCCTCTCTCATGTCGTATGGCCGTAGTGCATCGGGTGCATATCTTTACGATGCTGTGTATGGGATGGTAAAGTTTTTAGGTTATGATAAATCGGCAAAGCTGCTTGAGAGAGATTTTTATGCCTCCGCTCTTTGGGATGATATTATCTATTCTCAGCTTGAAGCAGGCTGTCCGGTTGTTTATAGCGGTTATAATTCTTCATATGAAGAGGGACATACTTTTGTGGTAGACGGATATAGCGAGAATGGATTCTATCATCTCAACTGGGGCTGGAGCGGTCTTAGCGACGGTTATTTCCTTTTGACTGTTCTTGATCCTGAGGAACAAGGAACGGGTGGTTCCGCCTACGGTTATAATTACCGTCAGTCTGCCCTCGTCAATGTAGCGTCGGCTCGCGATAGCTCTGATTTTGCTCTTGAGGTGATGTGGGAAGGATCATTCCAACCTGCTGCCGGAAGCTATTCTCCCGGACAGAAAGCTGTGTTCAGAGTGGGTGGCGGTGGATATTTCCGGGTGTTTACTCTTAATGACGTAAAGGTTAATATGGGACTTCTTCTTACCCCCGCCGAAGGTGGAGATCCCTTCTTCTGTGAGGGTCGCGAGGTAAGTTTCTCTTCAATGTATGGCTCGTATAATCTTGGCGGTTACAGAAGTTTTTCGATTGATGTGGATCTCCTCCCGAAAGAGGGTTCCTATATTGCTGTGCCGGCTTACCGACATAACGGAGTGGTGAATAGGGTTGCCATGAAGGTAGGGGAGAGGAATTCTGTATTTGTTAATTGTTCCGACGCCGGTGTGAAGTTTAGTGAAATTAATGTAGAAAGAACTCTTTCGGTTTCTAATGTTAAGACTGACAAAAATCTTTATTCGGGCAAGAACTACAATATCACCGCTGAGATTCATAATTCGGGAGAGGAATACCTCGGTATAATCAGTGGCGGATTCATGGATGGCAACGGTAAGATTCTATGTAGCCTTCCCGGGGTAGCAGTGAATCTTACCGATGGAGAATCGGTGACTGTCAAATTTTCCGGAATGCTTGAATCCGGCTCATCTGCACTTCCCGCAGGCGAATATATATTCGATCTGTTTGACGAGGCGGGCAACTCTATATGTCCAGAGCCTACTGTTATGACTGTATATGCCATACCCACAGGGAAGCTCGAGTATACTTTTGATTTGTCAATGTTAGGCGATTATTCGGGCGATGGCTCATATTCCAATCCATATTTGATCGGCGACAATGTTGAGATGGAGGCCTCGGTGAATGTTACGTCAGGGTTGTTTAATGATCTTGTGACTCTCTATGCTTACTATGCCGATGGAAATTCTGCCGGTGAGACCGATGCTGAGTTTACAAGTTCCTCATTCTACTATAAGGAGTTTTTTGCGACTCCTATAGATGATGAAAAAGTGGTTTTCTCACTCGGAACGTCGGAATTTGAACTCGGGAAGACTGTTTATGTCCGGGCTTACGGCTGGAAACCGAATTGGAGCGCCTCTTCTCAGGGTTGGCTGAGCAGGGAGATATATATGAAGCGCGAAACCAACGGTGTTGATGGAATTTCAGATTCAAGTAGAGGTGTTTATCCTAATCATGCTATTGGTAATGTAACCGTTTCCGAGACCGCTCCTATATTATGGATAAAGATCTACGCTCTCACCGGTGCGGAAGTTATGTCGCAGGATTGCAGCGGTTCGGAATCATCTGCAGATATAGATGTGTCAGCTCTTCCGTCAGGACATTATATACTTGTGTCAGCCACCGTTTCGGGCATACAACGCCATCGCCTTATAAAAAGGTAATCAACCCGAGCAATTCACAATATCCAAACCAAAGGGGATGTGGCGAAATCTCGCCACATCCCCTTTGGTTTGGATATTGTGTTGTAATAATCTACGCTCTTATCAATCTTTAAGCCACGGTGAAGGTTACAGACGATTCTTTACCATCGGGTTCATAGCTGTAATCTGTAGTAGTAGCCTTTATAGTGAAGGTATATTCCCCTTTCCCAAGACCGGAGAATAATGCGGATCTTGACGTTGTGGCCCCCTCCTTGACAATCTCACCGGCACTGTTGCCCAGCGTATAGTAATAGCCGTCAGCATTTGTTACAGCAGACCAAGAGAAAATATATCGAGTTCCCACTATGTCATATTCGATTCCTCCGGGAGCAGTGAGCACTCTGAGAGGACCTGTGGTAGATTTTAATGATGTCGGCTCGGAGCCGGTCATATCACTACCGATGGCGGCGTAAGCCCAGACATTCATTGTGTATTCTGTAGCAGCTTTGAGACCGGTTACAGTTACCTCATTCTGATCAGTTACGCTACGCACCACAAGATTTTCGCTGCCGTCATATAGCTCATAGCCATACTGTGTGGCTCCGGTCACTTTATCCCAGACGAATGTGAGTGAATTATAGGTGGCTTGTGTATTTTGCACGCTCACCTGCGTAAGTGGCGTAAGTGGGCTGTCGTCATTACTGCAGGATGGTGCCATCAACAGTAAAAGCGCCGCAAACAATGCCGTATATCTTTTGAATTTCATCTTAATTTCCTTTTAAGTTCAGAACTCCGGATTGTCTATCCCGGCGCTTTGAGATCCGGGATAGACAATCCGGATAAATTATTTGGCAAACGGGTCGAATTTAGGGGTGAATGTCATCATTACCCAATGGTATTTGGCATCACCGTTACTGAATTCAATAAAGGTGCTTATTGTGCCATCACCCCCTTTAATATTTACATAAGTATCCGGAAGATACTCCTGACCATCTTCGTAGCTATCTATCGACATGTACTCAACCAGCAAATCGGAATTGTCAATCGACCACACCGGATAAGATGCCGTGGCTGTGTCATAGAAATACCAGCTGTGGTAATCGTCGTCATCTTCACCATATAGATCGGAGAAGAATAAGCAGTTGGTGGTGGGCACTATGATCGGATACGTATCATTCGGCGAAGGCACAGTGAACACAAAGTCGAGACCGGAATTCAGGAAATCGGGTATCTTGAATCGGTTTGCGCCGTCGAGCACATAGAGAGATGTGTGCTGGTTAGGAAATATATATGTATTATCCTCATAAGATTGATTTAACACAAGATTATCAGCGAGCAATATCCAGCCGGCTGACACTGTGATCTTCATGCTCATCTCTGATGTGCCTGCTGCATAGATATTGGCATAGGCCGGATCTATCTGCATCGCAAGAGAGCCTGAAGAACCCTGAGGCATATCTTTAATGCTGACTTCGAATGAGGCGGTCTTCTGTCCGACAGCGAATTCTACGCTGGTCGGAACCGTCACACCCTCCGGACATGACACAACCTTCAAAGGGACAGTGGCTGCCTCATCAGTCTTTTCCCTGCTGAGAGTGACAGTGGCGGTGCGGTCTGAGTCGTCGAGTACGAGGATATCCGGTTTCTCAAGAAGATTGAAATATACCCCCATTGTCTCTGCCACTTCCGGACCCGGTTCCCATTTAGTGTCGGAACAACTGCCGAGAAGCAGGGTGGCCGCAGCAAAAATCGTTGATTTATATATTGGTTTCATTGCTTTTCAGTTTTTTCAGTTGATATTATTCCGTCCAGAGGTCGGGTATTGCATTTGAAGGATCGGGATTCAGCTTACATGCCGGGTTCAGCTCGTGGACACTGCTGGGAATATAGAAGATGGTCCAGGGAGCAACCTTGGTGGCGTATGAATTGTAGCGATATTTCCTGACATGATTAGTGCCCGGGTAGCCACGTTCGAT
>CAMWZE010000193.1 GCA_947178685.1 uncultured Porphyromonadaceae bacterium | reverse complement strand
GATTCGTTGTCTATTATTTCGGCAGTTATCCTCTCATGATATGGTAAAATGAATGACGGCCCGCGGAGTAAGCACAACCACTACTCCGGGCACTGAACCATACAATGTTGATTATTTTCCTCAACTTTTTCAACTGATAATTCACAGCATTGCGATCCAATCCGGTTACAGTTGAAAGTTCAGCTATCGTAATGTTTGGATTGTCTGTCATTTCCTTAAGTAAAGCCTGCTGAATATCGGTAATTTCATGGCTATCAAGGATATTATTAGTTGAATTTACAGTTGAATCCATTTTACTTGTCCCTGCATCATTTTTACTTGTTCCTACAAGGGGCAAGGAAAGCCATACCTCCTTGACATCTTCAAGTTCCTTGAGGGTGGGACGAATGTAACCAAGAGTTTTCCACGCAGCCAGTATTTTCTGGAATCCGGAGCCGATATTGTCACCGTAACCGATCATACGGAACATCTTTTGGATATTCCGGTTTCGGGCATGTGTAAAGTCGCCGTTATATATGCGGTCAGCGGAAATTCTAAGTAATCCCGGATTTCTAAGAACAATTTCATTGTCGCGGCGGTCAATTCGTAATACTCCTTCTGTCTGAAAGTCCGAATAGGTTGCTGAATTTATAATTGCTTCTCTAATACCGTCGTATAATGGACCTCCGTCACGGCGGGCTTCACCAACTATGCGCCCCTCTGAAGGAAGAGTGAACAGTAGTTTACGCATTGCGATTGTGACGAAATTATAGAGATTGTTCTCCCAACGTCCATCGTAAGTCAGACGGTCATTCCATTTAAGATCTCCGCCCGGCTTTATACCAATCAAATCGAGATAGTCCATTCTGAATAAGGGGAAACGTTTTTCAATAGGCGTGCCCTTACCGAACATCATTAGTCCGGCAATAGTCAACCCTTCTATTTCTTTGTGCCTATCATAGTCATAGCCTCCCATCCTATAAATGAACTCTTTGTTATCAAGGTTCTGATATGCATGATCCGGATTGGCAGTATTGAATACTTGACGATAGCCACGAAGAGTGTCTTCATCAATATCATCTCAATAGAAATGTTCTCGCCCTGCCGAAGCAGGTCATATATATCGTCAGAAGTTATTGTCATACTTGTTTGAAAATAAAACAACTTACATTAAAATGTCGGTAGCGAAAGAGCATATCATATGATATATTTTACCCGGATTCTACCGTATGCTTACCAATATTGTGCCGGAATTGGAGAATGGACAATAAACAAAAAAAGCTGAAACCTTTCGATTTCAGCTTTAGTGTGACCCCGGAGAGAACAATAAATATGAATGAGGATGAATGGATTTGAATATCTATCCTAAGTAGCAAGCAACTATAATCGCCTATATTACAGCATTATACCCGTGTTAACATTGTGCCTTGCGCGAGTAATTAAGATTTAATGACTAACACGCAGATTTAACTTTGGTGGACAAAATGTGGACAAAAACTTGATATGGTGGACAACAATGTTTATCTTTGCGACGTTCTTAATCTAAACTACTTCTTATGGCTACAATCACGAGAAACATATCTACAAAGGTTAACACTTCGGGCGAGGCTGAGATTCTGCTTCGGCTGACTGTTTCGCGCTCATTGCGTCTGCGGCTGAAAAGCGGCATCTATATGAATCCAAAACGCTTCAAAGATGGCGCAATTATTATGCCGAGAGCCAATCAGAAAGAGGCGAAGGCTCTTAATGAGATAGAAAAACGTCTTACTACGCTGGAGCAACTTATCGTATCAGCCTGTATAGATAATCCACCGGAGAGTCTGTCGCAGGATTTTTTCCGCGATTTGATAGACCATTTCAACCACCCTGAAAAATATGAGGTGAAAAAAGTCGAACTGACGTTCTTCGGGCTGTTTAATGAATACCTTGAAAAACATACTCTTTCCACTGCGAGAGCGAACCATTATAGAGTCCTTGCGCGGGCATTGAGCCGTTTTGAAATGTACATTCAGAAAACTGCAAACCGTAACTATAAGATGACTCTCGACAACTTCACAACCGATTGGATTGAGAAATTTGGAGATTTTCTGAAAGCAGAGCCGGAGTTGTTCGACAAATATCCGGAGATATATGCCGAGGTTCCGGCAGTAGTCCGCACTCAACGTAAGCCTAAACGACCCAAACCCAAAGGAGCGAATACCATCTGCTGCACATTCAAGCGATTCCGTGCTTTCTATAACTGGTGCATCGAGAGAGGGTATACGCAAAACAATCCTTTTGCGAAATTCAAAGGTATCGGCACTGAAAAATATGGACGACCATATTATATCTCGGTTGCCGAGGTGGAGAAGATTGCAGATTTTGACCTCTCGGAAAATCCGGCTTTGGCAGTCCAGCGTGACATATTTGTCTTTCAGTGTCTTATCGGGTGTCGTGTCTCCGACCTTATGCGTATGACCGACAATAGTGTAATTGACGGAGCTGTTGAGTATATCCCTGACAAAACCAAAGGAGAACGCCCGGAGGTGCTTCGTGTGCCACTCAATAATCGTGCGAAAGAAATTCTATCCAGATATGCTGACCACAAGAAAGGGAACATGCTTCTGCCCTTCATCAGCCCTCAAAAATACAACGATGCCATCAAGAAAATTTTTACCCGATGCGGTATCACCCGTATTGTGACCGTATTGAATCCTACTACCGGCAATGAAGAGAAGCGGGCTATCAACGAGATTGCAAGCAGCCACCTCGCGCGACGTACCTTTATCGGCAACATCTACAAGGAAGTCAAAGACCCCAATCTTGTCGGAGCTTTATCAGGGCACAAGGAGGGCAGCAAGGCTTTTGCTCGTTATCGCGACATTGACGAGGAAATGAAACAAGATCTTGTTAACATTCTCGGATAATAGCCCTGATTCCCAATAAAATTCGTAACTTTGCAAAATGAAATCCGAGCTGAAGAAATACGACAATATCAACGCTGATGACGCTCAGTTTATCAGTGATATAAAGGCGATAGTATATACCGCCAAACAAAAGGCATATCAGGCCGCTGACCTCTTTCAAGTCGCGGCTAACTGGCTTGTTGGAAAAAGAATCATCGAACAGGAGCAGCATGGTCAGGAGCGCGCTGAATATGGTAAACGAATCATAGAGCTTGCATCAGAGGCGTTGACGGCAGAATATGGCAAAGGTTATTCAGCTACCACCCTCCGTAATTATAGGAAGTTCTACCTTTCGTTCAGAGGATTACAAATTCAGCAACCACTGCTTGCTGAATTTAAGAACTGCTTTTTGAATCAGCAACCATTGCTTGCTGAATCTCCGACAACCATATCAGGCAAGGAGTGTGTCTATCCTATGCCGAATAACCTTTCATGGATGCATTATGAGCGTCTTATGCGTGTTAAAAACGAGGATGAGCGAGATTGGTATCTGAGAGAAGCATCTACCGAAAATTGGAGCTACCGTACCCTTGACCGCAACATCGGCTCTCAATATTATCATCGTCTGCTTCAGACACCGGAATCAAAACGTGGTGAAGTCATTGATGAGATGCAACGGCTTACCGCAGACTATCAGAAAGACCGACATAAATTCCTGCGAAATCCGGTTGTGGCAGAGTTTTTGGGCTTTTCACAAGATGCAGCATACTCTGAAACCAATCTTGAATCTGCGATTATCGACCATCTCCAGAAGTTTATCCTCGAACTCGGCAAAGGGTTTGCTTTTGTCGCGCGTCAGCAGAGGATAAAGACTGACATAGGCGAATATTATATAGACCTCGTATTCTATAACTATATCCTTAAATGTTTTCTGCTTATCGACTTAAAGACATCGAGAATCACACATGAGGACATCGGACAAATGGATATGTATATCCGTATGTACGATGAGTTGAAATGCTCGGAAGGCGATAATCCTACAATCGGATTGCTCCTTTGCTCGGAAACAAGCAAGGACTTAGCGCGGTATTCAATTCTCAAGGACAGCAAACAACTCTACGCTGCCAAATATCTGACATATCTCCCGACAAAGGAAGAATTAACCGCAGAAATTGAGCATCAGAAAGAGATTTTCGCCCTGCAAACGGGCAAATATCAAGATTAAAACCTTGCATTTTTTGCATTATCCGCATTTTGAGAATTGTAAGCATATGAAAACGACAGACGATTTCTTCATACCTGATAATGAGGTCAAGCTCCCCGAAGAACTTGATTACAGCCGGGTGGATGAATATATCCGCTCGGCAGAGGCTTTTTCTCGCTCCACATATCAGAGTGTCTATATTATCGACTATTTTAAGCAGAATTTTCTGTATGTATCGCCCAATCCGATGTTCCTGTGCGGATTGACACCTGAACAGATGATGAAACTGGGCTACCGTTTCTATCTGGAATATGTGCCGGAAGATGAACAGCAGTTTTTAATTGATTTGAATGAGGCGGGATTTTCATTTCATCAAACAATTCCTGTCAATGAGCGGAAAGACTGGTACATCTCTTACGACTTTCACATACTGAACGGTGGCAAGAAGATTCTCGTAAATCACAAACTGACCCCTCTTTCCTTAACCTCTGACGGTCGTATATGGCTTGCTCTATGCGTTGTGTCAGCATCTACACACACAT
>CAMWZE010000192.1 GCA_947178685.1 uncultured Porphyromonadaceae bacterium | reverse complement strand
GATCCTTTCTCTACGAGACGCACGTCGTCTATCTGATATTTTGTCACGAGATTGCCGAGAGACTCCTTACCCTTTATGTCAAGGTCGGCGAAATTCACCATCACCTCCTTGGCACGTGGGCGCCGGCCGCTCTCGTTCGGTTCATCCTTCAGCTGTACTTTTACAATCTCCGCTTCGCCGTTGGGATTGCAAGTGAGCCATTCCACTCTTGAACCGGGCACACCTTTCGTAATGTTGTATTCCTTCTCACGGGTAAGACCTGTGATGAAGAATCGCTTCTTGTAGGAATAGGCATCCTTGCCGCCGTTGCGGTAGATAACGTTGTAGATGGTGCGCTTGTCTCCCTTCTTGAATAGGCCGATATGGATTATCTTCTTGCCGACATAAAGCTTGTCTTGCACCTTCACAAGCTTGTAGGTGCCGTCTTTGTATATTATGAGGATATCATCTATATCCGAACAAGTAAACAGAAATTCGTTATCTTTAAGAGATGTGCCTAAGAAGCCGCCAGACTTGTCAAAATAAAGACGCTTGTTGGCCTCGGCCACCTTAGCCGCCTCGATCGAGTCGAAACCTCGTATCGTAGTGTGGCGCGGGAATGCCTCGCCATATTTCTCTTTCAGATGACGATACCATGCGGTGGTATATTCCGTCATGTGATCGAGGTCGAATTGCAGCCTGTCGATATCCTTCTGCAGGTTGGCAATACGTTCGTTGGCTTTCTCGGAATTAAATTTGAGGATACGGCCCATCTTGATTTCCCATAGACGCACAAGATCATCGCGGGTAACCTCGCGGAAGAAATCCTTCTTGAACGGTTCGAGCCGTTGGTCTACATGCGCGATGGCGGCATCCATGTCGCGGGCTTCCTCCACCTCCTTATCTTTATATATACGCTCCTCTATGAATATCTTCTCAAGCGAGCAATACAGTCTTGTCTCGTGTGTCTCCGCGAGCTTTATCTCGAGCTCCTGGCGGAGGAGTTGTTGTGTGTGTTCAACCGAATATCGCAACAGTTCTGTCACCGAGAGGAATCTCGGCTTACGGTCTACAATCACGCAGCAGTTGGGCGAGATGCTCACCTCACAGTCGGTGAATGCGTAGAGGGCATCTATGGCTTTATCGGAAGATGTGCCGGGAATCAGGTGTACGAGAATCTCAGCCGTAGCCGAGGTATTGTCGTCCACCTTCCTTATCTTTATTTTTCCCTTCTCCATGGCCGAGAGAATAGATGTGATAAGGGTAGAGGTGGTTTTTCCGAACGGAATCTCAGTGATGGCGAGGGTCTTGTTGTCGATCTTCTCAATCTTGGCACGTACCTTTACACTGCCTCCGCGAGCTCCATCGTTATAGCGGGAGGCATCAAGTAAGCCGCCGGTCTGGAAATCGGGCAATAATTGGAATGGCTCACCTTTGAGCGTCGCGATGGCGGCATCACAGAGCTCGTTGAAGTTATGCGGCAGAATTTTCGATGAGAGACCCACAGCAATACCCTCCACGCCTTGGGCGAGGAGGAGCGGGAACTTCACCGGCAGCGTCACCGGTTCCTTCTTGCGTCCGTCGTAAGATAGGGTCCATTCCGTTATCTTGGGACTGAATACAGTCTCGAGAGCAAATTCGGAAAGGCGAGCCTCGATATAACGGGGTGCGGCCGCTGAGTCGCCTGTAAGTATATTTCCCCAGTTTCCCTGAGTGTCTATCAGCAGCTCCTTCTGTCCGAGCTGCACCAATGCATCACCAATGGATGCATCTCCATGGGGGTGATACTGCATGGTGTTGCCCACGATGTTGGCAACCTTATTGAAGCGTCCGTCGTCGAGGGTCTGCATAGAGTGGAGTATGCGGCGCTGCACCGGTTTGAGACCATCCTCAATATGCGGCACGGCTCGTTCCAGAATCACATAGCTCGCATATTCAAGATACCAGTCCCGGAACATTCCTGACAATACGGTGCGTTTACCCACCGGCTCAGCCGACGGTGTGTTTTCCCCATTCGGGGAAGCTGCCTCCGACAGAGGTGTTTCGATGGCTGTCTCTTTGTCGGCATTCAGCGGCTCCTCGTTGTCGAGGTTATTATTATCGTTATCAATGATGTCAAAATCTTCGGCCATGACTCAAATTAGTGGAATTTTTCGTAAAGTTAAGAAAAAAAAGACTCAAAGACAAATTTTTTTAGCGGGAGTTATCTACCGGAGTTTTTTCTCCACAAGGTCAATATTGGTGTCTTTCAGCAGGACTTTCTTATCGCTATCGAGCAGATAGACAGTAGGGGAGGTGATGAATACATATGTCTCATCATCTTGTATGGGGTCAAGAGAGAAGCCTACGGTCCAGTCTTGGGGGAGCGCTTCATTGGTCTCCTCCCATCTGTCGCGGTCATCTTCGGCATATATGGCCACCACCTTAGTCTTTTTGGAGATCTCCTTTTTTTTCAGATCAGCTATGGTCTGCATGCAGTGGTCGCAGTCCGGGTCATAGAAAAGGAGAAGAATCGGTTTGTCGGCTTGCAGGGAGAGGAGTGATTCCGTTTTGCCGTTACGGTCGATAAATTTGAAATCGGCGGTGGTAGTGCCGGGTCGGTTTTTCGCTGCTATCTCAAGGCGGTATCGGGCTCTCATTTTATCCGCTTCTCCGAGGATGTCAGCTTTGAGTGCCTGCTGCAATATATTGCAGAAAGCCTCCTCATCATAAAGTTCAGACTCCGGATTTCCGGTAGTAGCCTCAGCTTGTCGATAAGTCTCAATGGTTATTGCCTCCGAGCGTGCGAATACTGTGGATTGAAAGAGGCATGATGCCCATAAGAGTGAAAATATAATAGCTCGCATATAAGCGGGGGATTAGATAGTTTAAAAATACGATTAGCGGACTGAAAACAAATAATTGGTTTTCAGTCCGCTATAGTGCGCACGAAGGGACTCGAACCCCCACGTCTCTCGACACCAGATCCTAAGTCTGGCGCGGCTACCATTACGCCACGTGCGCATTTCCGAATGCAAAGTTAATACAATTCTTCGGATTATGCAACACTTCTCTTACAAAAAAAACAAAAAAATACTTTGAAGCGGCTCTGAATCTGCAATTCTACCATTCGAATGCGAGGGTCGCACCTAATGCATTCAGTGTGATGTCGCGCGACCAGGAGTTCCAGTAGTTGGAGGTAAGAAGCTTGTAGGTCACCCCGATGCTTACTGCCTGTTTCGGATGGGTGGTACTGGTGGGTATACGCAAGCCTAATGCCGGACGCAGATAGAAATATTGCTGATTGGTGAGATAACCGTTCCCTATCTCTATGTAGCGTTTCCCTAAGAGGAAGGAACAGCCAATTTTCAGATCTATGAAGAATTGTACTGAACTGCCTAATGCGAGACGGAAGTCGGTGAAAAGAGGCATCATTGCCGCTGTCTGGGTTGAGGAGTGGTTGGTATCGAATCCGGAATCAGGATTCCATCCCTGGCCCCATTGATTGTCGGGATGGGCAAACAAGACATCTACACCCAAACCGACACCCATGAAGAACAGTGATCCATATTGATAGCCTTGTGATGTGCTGAATTCCGCAAAATCGGCATTGTAATTTCCGAAGGTCTTCTCATAGGCAGCCTCTATGAAGCCTTTATAATTGCCTGAGCCTGATATGGCGGGACTCAATAACTGCGGTAGCCTGTTGGCTATCTCATAATATTGGGCGGAAGCTGCGCTCGGGGAGAGGAGCGATAGAACAAGTAAGCTTAGAGTGGCGAGAAAGTGTCTTATTTTCATATCGGCTTTGTTTAGAATTATTTTACAGTGGATTGCCTGCGGTTATTGCCCTATGAGGAAGTGATTACCACAAGTTATGTTTATAACATTAGCAACAAACCATTTGTTTATATCTATTAATGTAAAAATAATATAGGTGGATTGACCATGAATAATCAGTGATTCGAATAAATGATTAAAGGAGATTCGACCGTGAAGGCCTTAAGTGGAAATAATTATAAAGAGAAAGTTCAGTAGATGGAACCACCCGATGTGAAGAAAAGATGTTTATATTGATTTTTGTATGTTAAATTTAGTTATAACCTTGCGGGAAAAGATTACAAAGTGAAATAACTTTATTAATTTTGATTCCGCAACTGTTTCTGACCCGTTGACGGCTCTCCCGCAGGGAAGGAAGCATACAATTTTTCATCCAGTAAGCAGTCTTGAATGAATTGGCTCTTTAATTTCATTCATGCATTGCAACTACAGCAGAGAAAGACAGATGGCATATAAACCACCAATCGACGAAAATGAGCTCGTGAAGCAACTTCAGGATCCGAAACCTGCATCGGCAGCATTCAATGTATTGCTGAAGACTTATTCGCAGCCCGTCTACTGGCAGATACGCAAAATGGTGTTGAATCATGAGGATGACAACGACCTCGTTCAGAACGTGTTTCTTAAAGCATGGAGTAATCTTCAGAATTTCAGAGGTGATGCTAAACTCTCTACTTGGCTCTTTAAGATAGCAATCAACGAGTCGATCAATTTCATCAATAAGGAGAAACAACGTCTGAAGCTCAACGATGATGATGCCGATCTTTTTCTCCTCAATAATTTGGAGGCCGATTCCTTTTTCGATGGAGATGCTC
>CAMWZE010000191.1 GCA_947178685.1 uncultured Porphyromonadaceae bacterium | reverse complement strand
TCAACTAAAAGTGCTCATGGGAATTGACGCGGCTGCAAACATATGGCCTATTATCCATCTTTAAAATCTGCCCCGCGAAATGTATGGCCTTCCCGATGGGTTCAACTCCGATTTCTCACAAAATTCCACCCTCCGCCAGCTTGAACTCAACAGGAAGATGATGAAGCAGAATGTGGCTCTTCAAAAACTCGCCTGGCTCCCTACCCTCGGAGTGCAGTTTAACATTAATTGGAACGCGATGTCGAACGGAAACGCTTTCCGCAATCAGACTTTCAATCCTTACAGCAATGTGGCCCTCGCCCTTAACGTCCCCATTTTCTCAGGTGGTAGAAAACTGTATGCACTCCGACAGGCACAGGTGCAAATGACTGAGTTGGATCTGCAGAAAGAAAATCTTACTGACGCCCTGAATATGCAGGTGGAGCTCGCTATTGACAACATAAACCGTCAGGTGCGACAGATATCCGCAAGTGAGGAGGGTATGAAGCAGGCGGCTAAAGCCTATCAGATAATGCAGAAGAGTTTCGAAATCGGTGCCGCTACTTATCTGAATCTTCGTGACAGCGAACTCGCAAACACTTCGGCACGCCTCGCATACCTACAGTCGATTTATAATTACCTCGTCTCAACAAGCGAACTCGATGCCCTTCTCGGCAAAGACACCCCAGCGAAATAATATTCCTTCATTCATCTGATAATTTTTTTCCCTCATGAAATTAAGATATGTTTATTCCCTGACTCTCCTTACCGCCGCTTCTCTCCTCGTTTCCTCTTGCGGTGGTTCCGATAAGGAAAATGATAAGACTGAAACAAAAGATACCGCTCCGGTAGTTTCCGTCGAGACTGTAAGCCAACACGCAGTTGACCAGATTGGCGAATACACTGCCACTGTGGAGCCGGAACTTATCAACAATATCTCTGCGGCAGCTCCCAACCGCATCAAGGAGATATACGTCGATGAAGGTATGAGAGTGGCCAAAGGGCAACGTCTCGTACTTATGGATGATGTCAACACCGTTTCCTATCAGACTCAGGTCGACAATGCGAAAGCTAATCTCGACAACGTGAAATTGAATTATGACCGCGCTGTTGAGCTCTTCAAAATCGGTGGAGGCACCAAGCAGCAGGTCGACCAGATGGAAGTTCAGCTCATCAACGCTCGCAACAACCTCGCAGCGGCCGAGAGAACTCTCCGAAATGCCAGCGAAAACACCGTCCTCGTTGCCCCTATCTCGGGTGTGGTCACCGCCCGCAACTATGATCCGGGGGATATGACAGGGTCACTGCCCATCCTCACCATAGCCCGTGTGCAGCCGGTCAAGATTGTGATAAATGTCACGGAAAGCGAACTCTCCAATATCAAGAAAGGGATGCCGGCAAACGTGACTTTCGACACATACGGAGATGAAGTATTCTCCGGCACTGTCTCTATGGTGGCTCCGACAGTCGACCCCGCCAGCCGCACTTTCGGAGTGGAAATTACGTCTCCCAACTCCGACAACAGGATTCTCCCCGGCATGTTCGGTCGCGCCACTCTCAACCTCGGATCCCGAGAGAGAGTCGTGGTGCCTGACAAATCGGTTGTGAAGCAGCAAGGCTCAGGCGACCATTATGTCTACGTCTATAACCCTTCTGACCAGACTGTATCATACAACAAAGTTGAGCTCGGGCGCCGTCTCGGCTCGGAATACGAACTTATCTCCGGGGTGGAACCCGGCTCGCAGGTCGTTGTGTCAGGACAGACCCGTCTTGCAAACGGTAAAAAAGTAACTATTAAAGCTGAGAAGAAATGAGCATCTACGGTTCGGCGGTAAAACGCCCCATCATGACCACCCTCTGCTTCGTGACCGTCATAATACTGGGTCTTTTCTCTCTTGCGAAGCTCCCTATAGACCTCTATCCCGATATTGACACTAACTCAATCATGGTCATAACCATGTATCCGGGCGCGAGTGCAAAGGATATTGAGCAGAACGTCACAAAGCCTCTCGAGAACTCCCTCAATGCCGTGGAGCATCTCAAACACATCAGCTCCACATCTCGCGAGAACACTTCCGTCATTACTCTCGAGTTTGAATACGGATATGATATCGATGTCCTGACCAATGATGTCCGCGATAAACTTGACATGGTGAAATCCATGCTCCCCGATGATTCGGAGAATCCCATCATTTTCAAGTTCTCGACCGATATGATTCCTATCTGTCTCCTTTCTGTGGAAGCCAAGGAGAGTATGAACGGTCTCTACAAGATTCTTGATGATGCTGTGGCCAATCCTTTGGCTCGTGTCGACGGTGTCGGCTCCGTGTCAATTTCAGGTGCGCCTAAACGTGAGATCCACGTCTATGTTGACCCTGCACGTCTTGAGGCTTACAATCTTTCTGTTGAAACAATATCAGCCGTCATCGCTGCCGAGAATAAAAACATCCCCGGAGGTTCTTTCGACATCGGCTCCAACACATACGCCCTGCGTGTGCAAGGGGAATTCGATGATTCCTCACAGCTTGCCTCCCTCCCGGTGGGTTCATATGGCGGAAAGACTATTTTCATGCGTGATGTTGCCAAGATTGTAGACAGTCTGGAGGAGCGCACTCAGCAGACCTACATCAACGGCAACAAAGGGGCTATGATTATCATCCAGAAGCAGAGCGGAGCAAATTCAGTGGAGATTTCAAACAAGGTCATGAAGATGCTCCCCTCTCTTGAGAAAAATCTCCCTTCCGATATTAAGATAGGTGTGATTGTCGACACATCCGACAATATACGCAACACCATCGCCTCCCTTGTCGAGACGGTGATGTATGCTCTTCTTTTCGTGATGATAGTGGTTTTCTTCTTCCTCGGACGCTGGCGCGCCACAATGATCATCGTCATTACTATTCCGGTATCGCTGATTGCTTCATTCATCTATCTCTTCGCGACCGGCAACTCCCTCAACATCGTCTCCCTCTCGGCTTTGTCCATATCGATCGGTATGGTGGTTGACGATGCTATCGTTGTGCTTGAAAACGTCACTACCCATATCGAGCGTGGCTCTGATCCGCGTCAGGCTGCCGTCCACGGCACTAACGAGGTGGCTGTCTCCGTAATCGCTTCAACACTTACCCTTATAGCGGTGTTCTTCCCCCTTACCCTCGTCACGGGTATGACGGGCGTTCTCTTCCGCCAGCTCGGTTGGATGGTCACCATCATGATGATAATATCGACAGTCTGCGCCCTCTCCCTCACTCCGATGCTCTGCTCGCAGTGGCTTCGCCTCCGCAATCGTCAGGCAAAAGGGATGAAATGGTATGCTCCTATTGAGAAGGCCCTCGATAAATTTGACGATGCCTATGCATCCTTGCTTCAAAAAGTAGTCACCCACAAGACTGTCACCATTATCGTCTGTCTCGGAATTTTCGTTGGGTCATGCTTCCTCATGAAACATGTCGGCACTGAATTCTTCCCGACTCAGGATGATGGACGTCTCGGTGTGAACCTTGAGCTCCCCATCGGTTCCCGTGTGGAGGAGGCAGAGGCATCTATGGCTCGCCTTGACGCTATGTGGAGAGAGAAATATCCCGAGATTCAGGTGCAGAGTTACACTGTTGGCCCTGCAAGTTCTGACAATACGTATGCCTCCCTATCTGATAATGGTCCTCACATCATCTCCATGAACATACGCCTTTCAGATCCTGTGGACCGCAAACGCCGTATCACGGAAATAGCCGATGAGATGCGTAAGGATATCGAACGCGATTTCCCCGAGTTTAAGAAAGCTCAGGTGATGGTGGGTGGTCGTCAAGGTGGCGGAATGGGCGGTCAGTCTACTGTCGATTTTGAAATATATGGTTATGATTTCGACAACACTGACCGAGTGGCGCGTGATCTCTCGGAGATTCTCCGGGGCATCAACGGCACTGCCGACATCATCATATCCCGCTCTGATTACCAGCCGGAATATCAGGTTGATTTCGACCGCGAGAAACTGGCTATGCACGGAATTTCTCTTCAGACGGCAGCCTATTATCTACGCAACAGAATAAACGGCTCCACTGCCTCTCAATTCCGCGAGGATGGTGAGGAATATGATATAAAGGTTATGTATTCTCCCGAGAAACGAACTCAGATTTCCGACATAGAGAATATCATGATATATTCCTCTACAGGACAAGGAGTGCGTCTTAAGGAATTAGGTACTGTCGTGGAGCGTTTCACACCTCCCACCATCGAACGTAAGGACCGCGAACGTCTGATCACCGTCTCTGCTGTGGTCGACGGAGTCCCGATGAGTCAGGTGGTCGCTGACGCCGAGGCTCAGATGAATTCCATTGAAATGCCTCCGGGCGTATCCATCCAGATTGCCGGTAGTTTTGAAGACCAACAGGATTCTTTCAGCGATCTTCTCTTGCTCGGTCTCCTCATAATTATCCTCGTCTATATCGTCATGGCCGCTCAGTTCGAGTCTTTCACTTATCCGGGCATTATCATGACCTCGCTTCTCTTCGCCTTCTCCGGTGTATTCCTGATTCTTTGGATCACCGGCCACACTCTGAACATCATGTCTATGATCGGGGCGATTATGCTTATCGGTATTGTGGTGAAAAATGGTATCGTGCTTATCGACTACATCTCGC
>CAMWZE010000190.1 GCA_947178685.1 uncultured Porphyromonadaceae bacterium | reverse complement strand
TCTCATCCATATATGTCACCAATCAATTATATCATTAATTTATGACACATACTTGTGTGCAAATTTAACGCATATACCGATATTTCCCAAAAATTAAAGCTAAAAAACCTTCCTTCCTACACACTACCGGAGAAATGAGACGTTTATATTGATATGAATACTCCATTTCCACGATACATTCGCGCCGCCTTGATAGATATGGACGGCGTGCTTTACGACTCAATGCCCCATCACGCACGGGCTTGGCACAGCATGATGACCGAACAGGGAATCAAGACTGATCCCGACGAATTCTTCCTCTATGAGGGGATGACCGGCCACGCTACGATCAATCTAATTTTCCAACGTGAGCTCGGTCGTGAAGCTTCCCGCGAGGAAACCGCCCGGCTCTATGCCCGCAAGGCCGACTTATTCGTCAGCTCCGGAAAGAAGGAACCCATGCCGGACACCGACCGGGTGATCCGCTCCCTGATCGATGCCGGTATTCCGCGCGTTCTCGTCACCGGTTCGGCCCAAAGCTCCCTGCTTGATGCCCTTGAATCTGATTATCCCGGCGCTTTCCCCGAAGAGATGCGGGTTACAGCACATGATGTCGAGAAGGGGAAGCCTGACCCGGAGCCATATCTGAAAGGAGCCGCCAAGGCAGGTGTCGATCCGAAGCAGTGTATTGTGATTGAAAACGCACCACTCGGAGTGAGAGCCGGAAAAGCCTCCGGTGCTTTTACAATCGCTGTGACTACAGGGCCGATCCCTCGCGAAGAATTCGAAAAAGAGGGTGCCGACGTGATATTCTCCTCCATGAAGGAGTTTGCCGACTGGCTGGAGAAGGAGCTTCCTCTTCAGCAGTTGCGCCAACGTCTCGATGATGCCGTGGGTAAATTGTCTCCGGCAAGCGTAACGGTGGTCACTGACAGCAATGTAAATGAGCATGTTATCCCCCTCCTTGAGAATTCCGACACATTGGGGAAGGCTAATAAGGTGGTGCTACCCCCGGGAGAAGATCACAAGAGCATTGATTCTGTGGCCAAAATATGGATGGCTCTTGAAGAGGCCGATGCCACTCGCAAAAGCGTAGTGGTGAATATTGGGGGCGGACTCATCACCGACATCGGAGGATTTGCGGGCGCTACATTCAAGCGAGGCATCCGTGTCATAAATCTCCCCACAACGCTGCTGGGTGCCGTCGATGCCGCCACCGGAGGAAAAACCGGCATAAACTTCAATGGCCTAAAGAATGAAGTGGGGGCCTTTCATCTCCCTGCCGAGGTCATTATCTCAGCTCTCCCTCTTGCCTCGCTGTCTCGCCGGGAGATTCTGTCGGGCTATGCCGAGATGATAAAAACCGGACTCATCGCTGATGCCGATCTATATAAGGAACTGTTGCATGTGGAGGATGTGATAGCCAACACCCCACGCCTTGAGAAAGCCATGACACGGTGTGTTGAAATCAAGGAGGAGGTCGTGGCCGCCGATCCCACCGAGAAGGGACTGCGCAAAATACTGAACTTCGGACACACTGCCGGACATGCCTTCGAGAGCCTTGCTATAGAGCGTCACCAAAGTCTCACACATGGTGAGGCCGTGGCCCACGGAATGCTCGTTGAACTCATTCTGAGCCATATGCTTAAGGGATTCAGCTCGGAAGAGCTCCACCGTTATGCTTCGGCGGTGCTCAAGCCGATGTATCCGAGAGTCAATGTGGTATGTGCCGATATCGACCTGCTCATCGCTTTCATGGCCCATGACAAGAAGAACGCCAAGGCAGGACAGCCTAATTTTACATTGCTCACAGCTCCGGGTAAGCCGG
This sequence comes from uncultured Porphyromonadaceae bacterium, assembly GCA_947178685.1. Next base: position 2,821 of record CAMWZE010000190.1, on the reverse strand, counting down.
AAATCGACTGCATCCCCTCTGAGGCCGACATCCGTTCGGCACTCGAGATATATCTCGATATGATGGGGTGATGTTATACGGCCTTAGTGTAATTAATTCTTAAAATGACGTCGGCATCGAACCATATGTTCGGTGCCGACGTTATATTAACGTAAATCGGATGGAAATCCGGTTTAGCAGAAAAGCAAAATCTAAAAGAAGCCTCTTCTGAGGTTCTTAGGATTAACTGCTATAAGCGTTCTGAAAAAAAGTTGTTATTGTTGTTTTAATTGAAAGGAATCAGGCTGACGTGAGTCAGCCTTTTTCTTTTTGTCATTACCGAAAAAAGTTACCAATCCTATAAAAAGTATGAACGGAGGCTACTTTACTTCTCAAACACCGGCTCGAACGAGATCAGAAGCTTGAGCAAATCGCCCGGCAATGGCGCGTTCAGAGGCCCCTCTGCAAGAGTCTCCTCGTCAAATCTATCGGTGTCGTAAGGGAGATCATCGTTGAAGTATACCACTGCAGGCACGTCACCCTCAATTGGATAGCCCACCCGCCAGGGGAAAACGTTGTCGCTGACAACAACCATGTTCATCTGTTCAGGCGCATGCCACACATAATCGGCTATGGGTGCTATTATATGATGGTCTATCTCCTCTATCACACTCTGCTTACCTTCCGGATCATGACGGCGCGACATAGCCGCGGCACTCTCCACATGCACCACCACCAGCTCGTTATCTTTCACAGCCGCCAACACCTTGTCTGATAAGGAGCATAGGCCACTCCCCTTCTTCTCAGCTACATGGCCCCCCTCAATCGCACGCAGCATGGCCATTTTCCCGATTCCTCTTACTTCCGGATGGTTGCTTATCAAGACCCCATGGCCCGAGAACTTCGGAATCACATGACATCTGAGACCGAACTCCTCCGGAGCAGGAGATGACGACCGTCCAAAGGAGGCAAGAGCCTCTGCGGCAGGCGCTCCCTTACTGAAATCATAACCAAGGAGAGAGAGAATAGCGTTATTGCGTGTGGGAGCCACACCGTCGGGGCAGACACGCAGACTGCCGGCACACCCACATTTGGCCAGTGCGTCAAGAGCCGGCGTATGGGCAAGCATCAGCGGTGTCTTCCCGGTCAACGACTTGTCAGGGAGATCGGCAAGTCCGGATATGATTACTATTACTGTCTTCATGATTCTGCAAAAATAACTATTTTTTTCATTCCTCACAATTTTTACGCAAAACGGACTCTAACCTCGGTGTATCTCATGATTAGACTCCAAACTAAAAATACCATAAACCAAATTTCTATTCTTGTTTATAAGCACTATTTTTATTATCTTTGCACGAAAATCCGCTTTTGTGCCATTTTCAAGGGATTGTATGCGTTTTCCCCCTCCGGCACAAACTGATATTCAAATTGACAGAAATTGAAACAAACAATCTTTCATAATATGAAAATGAGACGGATAATACTCTCTCTTCTACTTTTCTTCTCGCTCTCGGCCTTCGCCTTGACCGATGACCAGGTCATCGCCTACATCAAGCAGGCCGCTGCCGCCGGAAAAACAGAGCAGCAGATCGGCAAGGAGCTTCTCGCCAAAGGAGTTACTCCCGAGCAAGCCGAACGTATCAAAGCCAGGTTGGAGGCCGAACAAGGTGCCGAAACAAACGTCACCTCCCAGACTGTGGCCGCGGCCAACCGCGAACGCCGCCATGACACCTCAACGGATGTCACTGCCGGTTCGGTCGACGACATCGCACGCGAAGTCGATGAGGGAACCGACGGAACGGTTTCCCGCAGGCAGATCTACGGCCATAGGGTATTCAACTCACGCTCCCTTACTTTCGAGCCAAGCGAGAATCTCGCAACTCCCCAGAACTACCGTCTCGGCCCCGGCGACCAGGTTATAATCGACATCTGGGGCACCAACGAGGCTCATCTCAGCGAGACAATCTCTCCCGAAGGTAGCATCATGATCTCTCAGATCGGCCCCGTTTATCTTAACGGCATGACTATCGCCGATGCCAACAAACACATCAAAGGTGTTTTCTCAAAGAAATATGCGGGCATGAATGACGCTGAAACCGACATCCAGGTCACTCTCGGTCAGGTCCGTACTATTCAGGTTGACATCATGGGTGAGGTTGCCACTCCGGGTACATTCCGTATGTCTCCCTTCTCATCCGTGTTCCACGCACTTTACCGTGCCGGCGGTATCAACGATATCGGTTCGCTCCGTAATATACAGGTGCTCCGCAACGGAAAGAAGATTGCCGGAATCGACATCTATGAATATCTCTTCAACGGCAAGACTGCCGGGAATATCCGTCTTCAGGAGGGCGACGTAATCATCGTGCCCCCTTATGGCAACCTTGTCACAATCGATGGCAACGTAAAACGCCCGATGTACTACGAGATCAAACCGGGTGAGACAATCCAGACTCTTATCGACTATGCCGGCGGCTTCACAGGCGACGCCTACACCGATATGGTCCGTGTGGCTCGTCAGACCGGTAATGAGAACGAACTTAACAATATCGAGGTAGGTGAATTCGCCACCTATCGCCTCCAGGATGGCGATATGGTGAGCGTTGGAACAATCCTCGACCGCTATGCCAACCGTGTTGAACTTAAAGGTTCGGTATATCGCCCCGGTATGTTCGCTATTAGCAACGATCTTAAGACCGTAAGCCAGCTTATAAATAAGGCTGAGGGTCTCACCGACGATGCCTACACAGAGCGCGCGCTCCTCTATCGTGAAGGCAAGAATCTCGAACTTGAGATCATACCCCTCAACATCCAGGATATTCTTGCCGGACGTGCCGAG
>CAMWZE010000189.1 GCA_947178685.1 uncultured Porphyromonadaceae bacterium | reverse complement strand
GTTCGGGGGTGTGAACCGTAAACTTACCATAATCGTTGCCCTCATTGTCGAAAAGACCTAAAAGGAACTTCACGCGGAGCATCCTGCGCACGGCCGTGTCAATCACATCCATGTCTATCAAGCCCTCGTTCACCTGCTGCTCCAGTGTGCGATAAGCATCATCCACATCAAGGTCTATGCCTGCCACGAGCGACTGACGGGCCGCCTCCTCTGTGGTGGCCACTGCATGATGGAAAGTCTTCAGACGGTCAACCGAACCCCAGTCAGAGTAGACATATCCGTCGAAGCCGAGCTCTCCACGCAACACATCTGTCATATAACGACGTGAACCCGACACGGGCACACCGTCATAAGCGCTGTAGCAGCTCATTATAGCCATCGGCTGAGCATCTTTGATCACCTTGGCGAAAGGGTACAGATAGAGGTTATACATCTCCCTCTCTCCGCCACAAACGTTGGCGCAGTTAAGACCACCCGTGGGAGTGCCGTGAGCCACGAAATGCTTCGGCATACAGGCCACACCGTTGTCTTGATAACCCTTTACGAAAGCTGTGCCCATCTTGGAGATAAGGAAGGGATCCTCACCATAGGACTCCTCCACACGTCCCCAACGAAGCTCACGTGCAATATCGAGCACAGGGGAGAGCACCTGACGTAGTCCCATGCTCCGTGCCTCGGCAGCACATGCCTGCGTCATACGGTATAGAAGGTCGGGATTAAATGTACTTCCCTGAGCTATGGCCTGCGGGAAGATTGTGCAGCTATCCTGAAGTATACCCTGTATACCCTCCACACAAGTCAGGGCCGGGATGCCGAGGCGGGTTTTACCCATGTAGGTATAGAGGCTATCCATGATCATCTTACAGTCGGAGGCATTATGATCCATGTCATGTATGGTGCCTATGCTGTAGCCCTCAAACCGGTTTTGGAAATCCTCAAGATTGCCAACGGAACGGTTCTGAAGCTGGAGCACCTTCTCGTGAAGGGTCATCTTTGAAAGAAGATCCTCCACGCGGGTGTCGACATCAAGATTCTTGTCAAGGTATTTCTCAACGGGTCGTGCATACGATGTGAAAACCGTCGCAAGCATCATCATTCCGCTGAGGTATCTGTAAGAACGTTTCATCTGTTATTTTAAATATTTCAAAAATAGAAATTTGTCAGTTGCCGCCGAGGGGTTTGAAGTTGGCGTCACGCTTCATTCCCGTGCCACCAGTAGTGAGGTCGGTGCGAGAGTGAACATCACCCATCGAAATCAGCTTGAGCTGGTTACGGAAATCCTTCTCTGCAAGAGGAGTGGTTACGTGGATTGTGCGCTTCTCACCGGGCATGATGTTGAAATAGTTGTCGGAGAAGAAGTTGTCGATGCCGTCGAGCGAGAGGAACACACCTCTTGCAAACACATCGCTACCGATTGTCACATCATAGCCGTCACCGGCCTTAGCCATTTTCACATCATAGTTCGGAGCCTTGTATCTCATTAGTTTCTGCTTGGTGGAGAAGCCCACGTTGTCGTAAGTACGCTCGGGAGTCTCAAATGTCGTGTAGAAGATGATGTCGCCACGATCTTTACCATTCACAAGATTTGCGATACGGTCGCCGAACACCTCAACAGATGTAAGCGGTTTGGCTGTATAATCAAACGATTTGGTATACACCGGAGTGCCGTCAAGAGTCATCGCCGTAAGGGTAAACTTACCCTTTGCAGGAGTGCGGCGGTCGGTGACGATATTCACTGTAAGAGAGTCGCCCATAGCCACCGGCGACACAAGGATATCATCGTAAGCAGCCTTCGAGTAATACTGCTGAGCTTTCCAGCGGCCATAATAGTCGCGTCCGGCCCATGATGCCACAGGCCAGCAGTCGTTGTGCTGCCATACGAGGGTACCCATGCAATGTGGCATGTCGCGACGGTGTGCCTCCACAGCAGTCTTGATTGCATCACCCTGAAGCACCGAGCCGACATAAAGGAAAGTGGGGAAATCGTCGGGAGTACGGAACTCCTCGTCCATATATTCCTTGATCAGGTTGTTGGCATAAGAGCCGGCACGCTGATGATCCATCATCACCTCGGAATTGATGGCCCAGTCGCGCTCCTGAGGAGCATAGATCTTGACCGACTCAAACTCGGGGAACGATTGGAAACCATATTCAGAGAAGAAACGGGCTTTCTCCACATTGTAGTGGCCGATAGAGTCACGTCCATGCCATACGCCCCAATAGTGGGCGTCGCCATGCACGCCGTCGGAAGGGGTATCCTCGAAAGCGAAGGGAGATGAGGGACGATAGGATATTCCGCCGCCATATTCCTCAACCACCTCGGGAAGAGTGCGGAAATACATATCCTTGAAGTCTTTGGTGGTCTTCTCCTCTACCCCTTTCTCCTTATAGTAGTTATAGCGGTTGCCCCAACCGTAATATACGTCCTGACACTCATTATTGCCACACCATAAAGCTATGGAGCAATGATTGCGGATGCGCTTCACATTGTCGATGGCCTCCTGACGGATATTTGCAAGGAAGGCATCATCAACGGGATAGGTGGAGCAGGCAAACATGAAGTCCTGCCATACAAGGATACCGTTGCGGTCGCAGAGTTCATAGAAATAGTCGTCCTCATAGACACCGCCCCCCCACACACGGATCATATTCATGTTCACGGCTTTGGCATCAAGCACATGCTTCTCATATTTCTCTTTCGTTATGCGGGGAAGGAAGTTGTCAAGGGGAATCATATCGACACCCTTAGCAAAAACCGGCTCACCGTTGAGCTCGAAATAGAGAGAACGTCCCTGTGCATCATCCTCGGTCACAAGACGTAGTGAGCGTACGCCGATCTCATTCTCCTGACTGTCGATCTTTCCATCTTTTCCGGATATGGACGCTGAGAACTTGTAGAGGTAAGGATCGCCGAGACCGTTGGTCCACCACAATTTAGGATTCTTCATCGAGAAATCCACCGCTATCTTGTTGAGACCCTTCTTGAGAGAGGTCTTCTTCTGTGCCACGCGTTTGCCGTCGGCGGTGATGTCGAGAGTCACATCCTTCTGGTCACTGTCGCTCTCAACCTCTACGATAGTTGATATATCAGCCTGCTTCTTACTTACTTTCTTCTGGATATACTGAACGTCGGATATACGTGCACCATTCCAGGTAAGCAGTTCCACCGGGCGCCAGATACCTGAGGTGACAAGGCGCGGACCCCAGTCCCAGCCATAGTGATAGCCGGCCTTACGTGCGAATATACTCAGCGTCTTGTTGAAGAGTCCACCCTGCTGGCTCTGGTCGGGGCCGGTGTTGAAGGTGTAGTCATACTTGTCATATTTCGGGAGGTCTACCTTAATCGGAGAGTTGAAATACACTTCCAATAAGTTCTCTCCATCTTTCAGTATACCTTTGACATCACAGCGGTAGGTGCGGTGCATGTTGTCGCTCTTAAGTATGCACTGATGGTTGAGATATACATCGGCATATGTATCAAGACCGTAGAACACGAGTTGCTGGTTCTCCGCATCTGTCTCAGAAGGATTTGCAATGAATGTTGTCTCATACATCCAGTCCTCCTTATCCACCCACTGCACACCACGTTCGTTGAGACGGAAGAAGGGGTCTTCGATTATCTCATTGGCCATAAGGTCGGTGTGTACTGTGCCGGGCACAGTGGCGGGATACCAGTTCTCCGAGCGCCCCTGACGGAATCTCCAGTTATCGTGGAGATTCCGGCTTACAGGTGCCGCTTCCATCGCTCCCCAGGCGGCAGCAAGGGTAAGCAATGCTATTGTTGATTTTCTAAAACTCATAAGTAATTATCTTTCTTTTTGGGGTATTCAGTTCGCAGCCATAGTAGGATTGAAGTCGATGGCGAGCTTCTGACCGGCTTTCATCTTCACATTCACTTTACCATCCTTCACCTTGTAGGCATATGAAGCCCCGTCAAGGGTCATTGTCGGTTTTGTATCAGCAGGAAGGAGGATATCGAAAGTATGGTCTTTCGTAGCGTTGATGGCAGCCGACTTCATCTTCTTTGAAGCCCACTCCACATCAGCTACAAGGCCACCCTGGGCGCATACGCCCTTCATATTGCCTGTAGGCCATACGGACGGGAGCGCAGGAAGGAACTCCACGAATCCGTCGTGGCTCTGGATGATCATATCACACATTGCAGCCACACTTGCCTCTGTGGCATCAAAGCTGAAGATATCAGCCGGAGCACCGGCTACCCCCTTGGGTGACACTGTCATAAGATTCTCGCGGGTGAAGTTATGGAAAAGATCCATCAGCCAATCGTGACATTTGTCGCCATCCTTGAGGAAGGAGTAGAAACCAAGCATGTTGCCACAGCTCCATTCCGTGTTCTCCCAACCGGGAGCCGAAGTCTGAGCCTCGAGAGCGATGCGTGCTGCATCCATGAGCTCAGGGGTCTTGGTATAGGTGAGCTGACCAAATGGATAGAGAGCCATGATATGTGAGGAATGACGGTGTGCCGGATCGGCACGTTCCACATCGGCTACCATCCACTCAGCCACATGTCCATTCTTGTCGATGGCATAAGGGGGAAGACGCTTGATATCCTTCTCAAGCTGCTGACGGAATTTCTTATCCACGCCAAGCACTTTAGAGCTCTCGATGCAGGCAGTGTAGATC
>CAMWZE010000188.1 GCA_947178685.1 uncultured Porphyromonadaceae bacterium | reverse complement strand
GAGAAGTAAGCTATCCCAAATATATTAAGTATATCTAAGTATATGTAAATATCTTTCATAGATTAAGTCCGCAGCTAAGTGTCTGCGGAGAATTAATTGCATAATGGATACTTATATACTTACAATATCGGCGACACGAGACGCAGTATGGATTCCAATAACCGTTGCGTTATCGGACGCTTCTTCCATTCCGAAAGAGTCAGCTTCCTGCAACTGCCAAGATCTTCAAAAAATATATCCCGCATCTTACGGTTGATCTCGCGATCGTAAATAAGCAGGTTTGCCTCAAAATTATTTTCAAAACTCCTGAAATCGAAGTTTGTGGAGCCGGCAGTCACAAAACTGTCGTCTACTATCATTGTCTTTGCATGGAGCATACCTGGTTCATAGAGATATACCTTGATACCCGCTTTCAGACATTGCGTGATATAGGAGAAGGATGCATAATGCAACAATACGCTGTCTGTATGCTCGGGCATCATTATCCGCACGTCAATCTTAGCCAGTGCAGCCGCCTGCAGTGCCGTGAAAAGTCCATCCGTCGGAAGGAAATATGGAGTCTGTATATATATAGCCTTTCTTGCTGATGAAATAGCCCTGAGAAAAACAAGTGTAAGATTGTTCCATCCCTCGGTTGGTCCTCCCGTCACAAGCTGCACTCCGGCCGTTCCATCGGTTCCGTTGGTAGATCTCACATAATGTTTCGGTAGCTCCGGCTGCTTCTTCAGGAAGTTCCAGTCGATAGCGAAAGAATACATTAATGACTCCACAATGTCTCCCTTCACCCGGAAGTGAGTGTCACGCCATATCTCCCCTTTCGTCATCCCGTATATATATCTGTCGGCGATGTTCATTCCTCCGATATAACCGATAGATGAATCTATCACTACAATTTTCCGGTGATTTCGCCAATTAATTCTATTGGCGAGCTGAGGGAAGGTGACACGGAAAAATGGATGGGTATCAACCCCTCCTTTATTCATTCTCTTGAAAAACTTATTGTTTGCAGAGAAACTACCCACATGGTCATATATCACTTTTACAGCAACACCCTCTCCGGCCTTCTTAATAAGCATATCGGCTATTTCATTGCCGAGCTTATCGTCGAGGAAGATATAATATTGAATGAGTATTGAGGTTTTCGCATTCTCGATATCGCGTTTCAACGCCTCAAACTTACTTTGACCATCAGTAAAAATCTCTATCTCATTATTTGCAGTGAACGGAGCCCTGCAAAGATTGTGGGCAAGCTTCACAATGGAACGATGTTCCGGTTGAAGAGCCTGAGCATTAATGTCTACCTTTCGCGGTGTCTGGTCATTCATAAGCTTTCGCTTATTATGACGAGAAATCATGTGGAGTCCTTTCAGACTCCTCCCAAAGAATAGATAGAAAACAAGTCCCACTCCCGGCAGAAAAATTAGAGCCATTACCCAGGCCATAGCCCGAATCGGGTTACGGTTCTCCCTTAATACGACAACCACAGATGCAATAATCATTGTGGCATACAGGGCTATTATGAGTAAAGCCAACCAAGTGCTTAGGTGAATGGTCTGTGGAAACATTATGATACTGATTTACCGGTTATGGCGAGACAATAATTGACACTTCTCAACTTCACCCCAAAGTTAGGGAATTTTTATGAAAAAACAAAACAAAAAAGAGCGGTCATCGAAATCGACGACCGCTCTCAACAATATAAATATATGGCTAAGATTATTCTGCCTTGGGAGCCTCCTCAGCAGGAGCCTCAGTAGCCTGAGCTTCAGCTGCAGGAGCCTCGGCTGCAGGAGCAGCATTCTTTTTGCGACGGCTGCGACGGGTAGATTTACCCTTCTTGGCACCCTGCTCCTCAAGCATGTTCTCGTTGAAGTCTACAAGCTCGATCATTGCCATCTCAGCGTTATCACCGAGACGGTGGCCGGTCTTGAGGATACGGCAATAGCCACCGGGACGCTCTGCCACTTTATCGGCAACCACGCCGAAAAGCTCTTTCACAGCCTCCTTGTTCTGGAGGTAGCTGAAAACAAGGTGACGGTTTGACATATCGTCTTTCTTAGACATCGTGATGATGGGCTCTACGAAGACGCGCAATGCCTTTGCCTTGGCCAGAGTCGTGAAGATTCTCTTATGCATCACAAGAGAGATCGAGAGATTCCTCAGAAGGGCATCACGATGACCCTTCTTACGACTGAGGTGGTTGAATTTTTTATTGTGTCTCATCGTTGTTTAGTCTTTATCCAGTTTATATTTTGAAATATCCATCCCAAAGGAGAGGTTAAGGCTGGCAAGCAACTCGTCAAGCTCGGTCAGCGACTTCTTGCCGAAGTTGCGGAACTTGAGCAGGTCGTTCTTGTTGAACACCACGAGTTCTCCGAGTGTCTCAACCTCGGCGCTCTTAAGGCAGTTGAGGGCACGTACCGAAAGATCCATGTCAGTGAGCTTGCTCTTGAGGAGCTGGCGCATATGAAGCACCTCCTCATCAAACTCATCCACTTCATTCTCTTTCGGAGCTTCAAGTGCAATCTTCTCATCGCTGAAGAGCATGAAGTGATGAATGAGAATCTTTGCAGCCTCTTTGAGAGCATCCTGCGGCTTGATAGAGCCGTCGGTTGTCACTTCCAAGAGAAGCTTCTCATAGTCGGTCTTCTGCTCTACACGGTAATTCTCTACCGCATACTTCACATTCTTGACGGGAGTATAGATAGAGTCGATTGCTATCACGCTGGGATCGGCATCCACGAGCAACTCGCGGTTTTCGTCTGCCGGAACCCATCCGCGACCCTTGTTGATAGTGAATTCCATCTGGAATCCACTTGCGGGATCGAGCTCACAAATCGTCAAATCCGGATTCAAGACCTCGAAGCCTGTCAATACCTTACCCAAGTCGCCTGCCTTAAACACATCTGTGCCCGACACATTCACCACAGCCTTCTCAGTCTCATGATCCTCTGAGAGCTGTTTGAATCTTACCTGCTTGAGGTTGAGGATTATGTTTGTCACATCCTGCTTTACGCCCGGGATAGTGTCTAATTCGTGAGCCACCCCGTCTATCCTTATAGAACAGATAGCGAAGCCATTCAACGACGACAAAAGAATTCTGCGCAATGCGTTGCCGATGGTCTGGCCGTAGCCCGGCTCCAAGGGCCTGAATTCAAACTTGCCGAACTTGTTGTCGGCCTCAAGCATGATGACCTTGTCGGGTTTCTGAAATGCTAATATTGGCATGGGTTTCTACTGTTTATTATTTAGAATACAACTCAACGATCAACTGTTCCTTAATGGTCTCCGGAATGTCTTCACGCTGGGGAACATGGAGGAATTTACCACCCTTCTTGCTCTCATCCCATTCAATCCAGGGATACTTGCTGTGGTTGAAACCGGCAAGGCAGTCAGCGATTACCTCGAGCGATTTAGATTTCTCTCTTACGCTTACTACGTCTCCGGGTTTTACATGATAAGAAGGTATGTTGACCACTGCACCGTTAACGGTGATATGTTTGTGAAGCACGAGCTGGCGAGCTGCCGGACGGCTCGGTGCTATGCCAAGACGATATACTACATTGTCTAAGCGGCTCTCGAGAAGCTGGAGAAGAACCTCACCGGTAATACCCTTGGTGCGGGCTGCCTTCTCAAACAGGTTGCGGAACTGACGCTCCAATACACCGTAAGTGTATTTTGCTTTCTGCTTCTCTTTAAGCTGGTTGCCATACTCCGAAGTCTTTCTTCTACGGTTGGCGCCATGCTGTCCCGGCGGATAATTCTTCTTTGCTAAGACTTTATCTTCGCCATATATAGCCTCGCCGAATTTACGGGCGATCTTTGTCTTTGGGCCTGTATATCTTGCCATTTTTTTGTTTGTTTAATTAAAGCGGGCCTTATGGCCGTTGCCCTTTAGCGCAGCCGCGACTGCCGAGAGAAAGATGCTGGGGCAGTCTATTCGCATTCAGGGAACGGCGTGAAGGGCTTTCTGTTATACTCTACGTCTTTTGGGAGGACGACATCCGTTGTGCGGAAGCGGAGTTACGTCTACGATCTCTGTTACCTCAATGCCGGCACCATGTACGGTGCGGATTGCTGACTCACGTCCGTTGCCCGGACCCTTCACATAGGCTTTCACCTTGCGCAGGCCAAGGTCGTATGCCACCTTGGCACAATCCTGTGCGGCCATCTGTGCAGCGTAGGGTGTGTTCTTCTTGCTGCCTCTGAAGCCCATCTTGCCTGCAGAGCTCCAGGATATAACCTGACCCTCGCTGTTGGCAAGGCAAACGATAATGTTGTTGAAAGAGCTATGTACGTGAAGCTGACCGTTGGCGTCAACCTTGACATTCCTCTTTTTAGCTGCGACTGTCTTCTTTGCCATACTTTAATTTTATTTAGTAGCTTTCTTCTTGTTAGCGACTGTTTTCTTGCGGCCCTTGCGGGTACGGGCGTTGTTCTTGGTGCTCTGGCCTCTTACCGGAAGTCCGATACGATGACGGATGCCTCTGTAGCAACCGATATCCATGAGACGCTTGATGTTGAGCTGGATCTCTGAACGGAGGTCGCCCTCTACCTTATATTCTGTCTGGATCACCTCACGAACGGCGGCTGCCTGGTCGTCTGTCCAGTCCTGAACCTTGATGTCGCGGTCTACTCCGTCCTTTGGACGGAT
>CAMWZE010000187.1 GCA_947178685.1 uncultured Porphyromonadaceae bacterium | reverse complement strand
GCACTCTCTTATTCTCGCCGCAAGTTCCTCTGGGATATCCGTACGGAATGTCTTGGGCAACATGCTGAGATGACTTTTTTTCGTTATAGGTTTCAACCCCGGAAGAATAGGCACTTCAATACCTGCCTCCCTACATCTCTTTACAAACGAGAAGTATTTCTCATTGTCGAAAAATAGTTGGGTGATAAAATAATCGGCCCCATTTTCAACCTTTTTCTTCATATGATAGAGGTCTGATTCCATATTCGGTGCCTCTTCATGTTTCTCCGGATAGCAAGCCATCCCGTAGGAGAAGGGAGTCTGTATACCTTCAATGTGCACATCATCAAGTCCGATTCCCTGGTTGAATAGATTTACCTGCTTCTGGAGATCGCTTGCATAATTATTATAGCTTGCTCCCGGAATAGGTGTCTCAACACCCTTCACATCCCCTCTCAATACCAACAGATTGTTTATGCCGAGAAAATTCAAATCAAGAAGGGCATATTCAGTTTCCTCCTTCGAGAAACCCTTACATATCAGATGTGGCACCGGAATCAGTCCATAGCGGTTCTGTATGGCAGCCGCTATCGCAACCGTACCGGGACGCTTCACCACACTCACCCTGCGGTGGGTGCCGTCAGGCAGTGGTTTGTAGATGTACTCGCTATGATGAGAGGTGATGTTTACAAACTTAGGATCAAATCTCTTCAACTTGTCTATAATATCATACACCTTAAACACGCTGTTTCCCTTCAATGGCGGCAGTATCTCGAAGGAGAACACCGGATTGACGCTGCTGTTGATGATGTCTATTATTCTCATTCTTAAGATCCTATTTTATAAATCATTCTCCTTCAGTTCCTTCACTGCGTCTCGGATTCTATCCAGTATCTTCTTCAGCTCGGCACGAGGTGTGGCCACGTTGAGGCGCATGAACCCGATGCCCTCCTTTCCAAACATCTCTCCGTCGTTGAGGGCTACTCTGGCTTTGTTTACAAAAAAATCTACAAGTTCTTTCTGATCAAGGCCCAACTCTCGGCAGTCAAGCCATACAAGATAGGAGGCATCCGGTCGTTTTGCTTCAATCCCGGGTATCTCCTCGCGACAATAATCCTCGACAAACCGTATATTATCCATTACATACTCCATCATCTGCTTACGCCATTCCGCACCTTTTCGATAGGCCGATATCGCAGCGATGTGTGAGAAAATTGGGGCATCGCCAAACTCATTGGCCGCAAGCCAATGATAGAATTTCTCTCTGATCTCTTTATTTGGCACTACTGAAAACGAGCTCACTACCCCGGGTATGTTGAATGTCTTTGTCGGAGCGCCAAAAGTGATACTGTTCTCTCGCGCATCCTCGCTCACTGTGGCAAAAGGAATGTGTTGATTACCCCAAAGACCCATATCGGCATGTATCTCATCTGACACAACAAGCAAATTCTTTCTACGACAGATTTCGGCAAAACGAGCGAGCTCCTCCTTGGTCCACATACGTCCACCCGGATTGTGAGGATTCGACAGAAGGATCACACCCCCATCGATGTCAAGATTCTCCAGCGCTTCATAATCCATATGATATCGTCCGGAGGCATCTGTTTTCAGAGGAACATTTACCACTTTACGGTCATTCTCCTCGGTCGTAATACGGAAAGGATGATACACTGGCGGCATGATGACAACGCTATCTCCGGGTTTTGTGAATACATTTATCACCATACCAATGCCTTTCACTATGCCCGGTATATAGCTTAGCCATTCCGGCTCGATCTCCCAGCCATGAAGCTGTCGCTGCCAGTCTATTATCGATGGGCGATAGTCAGCCGGCTCGGCCGTATATCCGAGAATAGGATGGTCGAGTCGTTTGCGCAAGTCGTCGAGAATAAAGTCCGGTGTGGCAAAATCCATATCGGCAACCCAGGCCGCAAGAAGATCGGGGCGACCGTAACGCTCCTCGAGTAAATCAGTTTTGATTGCACCGCTGCCAAAGCGGTCGATCACTTCATCGAAATTATATTGTATCATGATCTGCAGTTTTAATATTTCAGTACTCCTTATCCAGTGATAGAAACCGGTCTGTCATTGAAGCAGGCTTATTTAACCTGTGCAGCCTCAATCGCCTGTTTCAAATCAGCATAGAGATCTTCAGGATGCTCAAGGCCTACGGATAATCTTATCGTAGTGTCGAGTACATCCATCTCTCGTCTTGTCTCCGGACTTAGCGGACCGAAAATGGTGGAAGCCGGATGGATTGCAAGAGTTCGGTTGTCAAATAGGTTGGTAGCGCGATGTATAAGCTTCAAGGCATTTATGAAGCGTTTGCAGGCATCTTCATCCTCAAGCTCAAAGGTCAGCATCGCACCATAAGGTTTTCCATAAAGCTCACGGAAAAGTCCATGTGCCGGATCTGTCTCAAGTCCGGGATAACCCACCTTCTTTACACCGGGGATTTCGCCAAGCATTCTTGCAAGCTTCAGAGCCGATTCAGCCTGACGCTCATACCTTACCTGCAATGTCTCCAAGCCGAGGGTCTGCATGTAGGCTACATGAGGTGTCATATAGGCCCCGAAGTTAAACACGGAATCTTTCTTTATACGTTGTGAGATCTCAGGGAAACGACCGTAATCAATCACTACTCCGCCGAGACTCGTGGCACCACCGGATACATATTTAGAAGTTGATACCACCTGAAAATCTATTCCGATCGCGGCTGCGTCAAACTGAGTAAATGGCACAATTGTTGTGTCAGCGATAATCGGAATGTTATATTCACCGGCTATCTTGGCCAATTCCCTGATATCAGCTACTTCCATCTGAGGATTGGTCACGGTCTCAAGATAGATACAGCAGGTGTCGGAGTCGACAAGACTCTTTACAGCCTGTGGATCTGTAAGATCACACAATCGGGCTTCCACACCGAAACGACTCATCGTCTGCGTAAGGAGAAGATATGTATTGCCAAACATATGCCGGGAACTTACGATATTCTTTCCGGCAGAAGCGGCTGAAAACAACGCAGCGCTTATAGCCGCCATGCCGGATGAAAAAGCGCTCACCTCTTTCGCTCCTGTCAGTGCTGCTATTCGCTGCTCGAAATGAGTGACAGTCGGATTCAATACTCTTGAATAATCAGGAGCGTTACTCCGGCCGCAGAAAGCATCTGCCATCACATCGGCATCATCGAATTCATATGCTAAAGTATGATACACCGGCATCTGCAGTGCATCAAAGGCATCCCTACGCTGGTAAGCGGTATTGATAGCCGTTGTTTCCTTTTTCATTATTACCTGTAGTTAGTCTTGTCGCTTATGACATCTCTCCCTTTTTACTCTTTTGAGGAAGGTAGATGAAAAGATTTCACAAAGTTAAGTATTTTTATTTAATTTATTGAAGATATTCAAAAAATGTATCATAATTATTACTAATTTTGTAACAACAAGTAAATATGTGTCACAAATTAATGATATGATGGTGACACTTATTGAACCCTCCTCTTCGGTATTAATTTGTAATATTGATAACAAACTTAAGCCAACTTTGGCTCTTATCCATTTTTCTAATGAAACAACAACCTTCCGAAAGAGCGGTTTTCGCTACAAAATTCGCAGCCATAGCCACCACCGTAGGTTCAGCTGTCGGGCTCGGCAACATCTGGCGCTTCCCTTATGAAGCCGGCGTGCACGGCGGTGGTGCTTTCCTCATTTGCTATATGGCTTTTGTATTCTTGATCGGTGTCCCGGTCCTTTATTCAGAGTTCTTCATGGGCCGATCCACTCGATCGAATATTTTTGGAGCCTACCGAAAATTAGCGCCTGGAGGCAAATGGCAGTTAAGCGGCTATTTAGGCATTCTGGCCTCATTGCTAATCTTGAGTTTCTATTCGGTTGTGGCAGGTTGGACTGTTGAGTATTGCATAGCTTCTGTTATGGGCCACCTCGATTTCTCTGATCCCGAGAAGGGGCATAATCAGTTTATGGACCTTACTACCGGTTGGCGTCCGGTTCTATGGACTGTGGTTTTCCTCTTCTGCAATTTCTTCATTCTCATCAGAGGTGTCACCAAGGGTATTGAGAAAGCCTGCAATATCCTGATGCCCATACTATTTCTCCTCCTTGTGGCTTTCTGCATCAATTCGTTTACCCTCCCGGGATTCAAAGAAGGAATCTCATTTCTATTTAAACCTGATTTCTCTGCCATCACCCCGGGGGTGCTGTTAGGAGCTATGGGACAGGCCTTCTTTTCTCTGAGTCTCGGACTTGGATGTATGATGACCTACGCATCCTATTTCACTGATGAAACCAAATTGGGCAGAACAGCGATTACTACAGCCATACTCGACTCGGTCGTTGCAATTCTTGCCGGTGTGATTATCTTCCCGGCTGTGTTCTCTTTCGGAATCTCTCCAACTGCCGGACCAACACTGGTGTTTGAAGTGCTCCCGCACATCTTCACTCAGCTTCCGGGTGGAGTAATATGGTCTACCCTCTTTTTCCTTTTGCTCTTCCTGGCCTCGCTTACATCTACTGTTTCGATGAGTGAGATAAGCATCTCCTTCTTTTGCGAAGAGAAAGGCATGAGCCGTAAGAAGGCTACAGTTACAAATTTCATAATCGCTCTCTGTGGCGGTCTGTTATGCGCGCTGAGTTTCGGGCCTCTTCAAGAGTTTACAAT
>CAMWZE010000186.1 GCA_947178685.1 uncultured Porphyromonadaceae bacterium | reverse complement strand
GGAATTTTAACCAATCAACGTGTCTTGAGATATTCTATAGAATTTTTCGCAAGCTTTAGCACATTCCCCTGATAGGGATTGTTTTTCGGATAAGCGGAGATATCGGGTGTGCCGTCGGCATTCTTCAGAGAGAATTCGCAACCGCCATTACCGATGCAAAGCACCGTACCCTTGAAATCAGTGTTGCCCTGACGTGCCTCCCATACATTCAGCTGAGAAACCCAGTCAATCTGAGAGTCCCATGTGCCGAGCGGATAGATGCCGTAGACCTGTGTCAGAGAGTTGTAGCAAGCCTCATCCTGATTACCAAGACCGGTAAGAACCGATGGTATATTGAAGTATAGGCAGTTGTGGTCTTCCGTCCAACCGGCCCCTTTGAAAGGTATAAGTTTGGTACGATCCGTCTCCACCACATCAAGACCCTTGAAGATAGGATGGTTGGATGCATCCTTCTTGAATCGGCTACCGGGATGGAGCTGCACAGCCATCATCCATGTGTCGCCGTTCCAACCGCCACGGCCAAGACCGATTGAACGGTCGTTATTGCGGAGCATATCGGTCTCAAGACGGCCGAGAGTACCGATATATGCTGTGGCATGGCTCCATAGAAGAAGATTGCCTCCGGCGGTATACCATTCCTTCACATAGGGAGTGGCATCGTTAACTACAGCGGGCATCTCAAACACTTCGTTCTCGGGACGATCTTCCAGATCGCGCATCCAGAAAAGCACACGGTAGGGATCGAGCACCTCAGCCGAAGTGATGTCACCGAAGTATACGTAAGATGCACCGGCATACTCACTCTTAAGCCAGAGCCACGCACAAGCCTCATCGTCATCACCATCTTTGAGAAGATCCTCCTCTGTGGGGTAAATGCTCAGGAAGCCCACTGCTGTCTTACCGATCTTGAGAGAACCTGTTGCGGGAAGTGACTTACCATCATTGTTTTGAGCGGTAATTACCACTGTCCATTCATCACCATCTTCCACATCTGAGATTGTGTAGCTCTCTGCTGTGGCAAGAAGTGTCTCTGTAATTGTGCGTCCTCCGTTAGTTGCGGTGAAAGTCACTCCCGTGGCGTCTGGTGAAGGAGTCCATGTCACCTGTGCGTCATATCCCGCATTCTCCTTCTCCACCTGGGTGAGCTGTATGCTACTCACGGGGTCGGCACCTGCTCGTGTATACTCCTTGATGACACCGGTGGAGTAGTTGGTGCCGTCGGTCACCTTAAATATATAGGTGTAAGGCACCTTGGTCTCGATATTCTCGTGAGCATATGAACCGGTGGAAGATGTCGCACGCCCCACTGTCTGAGTGCCGTTGAGAATAGTTATCTCCATAGATTTACCTTCGGAGGCAGCCCAGGACCACACATAGTTGTCACCCTTGAGTTCACCGGTAATACTCTCGGCAGAGATCGGTGAGAGGATCGGAGCTACTATATCGTAGTCCTTATCCTGGCAACCGGTCATTCCGAATATTCCGGCTGCACACAATATTAATGAATAAGTTGTCTTCATGATTGTTGATTAATAGATTAAGATAATGGATTAATAACCTTTATTCTGAACGTAAAGTCCGGGCACATAGTAGAGCTGGTTGTAAGGCACCGGATAGAACTCGTTCTTGCCGGCCTCATAGTGAGCGCTCTCATAATATTTGCCATAAGATGTGCCATCGTAGCTTGAATTCTTGGCCTTCTCGAAATAGCTGTTGAGCACTGTGGAAGCGATGCCCCAGCGGCGCAGATCGAAGTAACGGCTGCTCTCCATAGCCATCTCAAGACGGCGTTCCCAACGTAGACACTCACGGGCATGAGTCTTGTCGCCGAATGTTGCTGTGGAATAGAGGCTGATCTCGCAGAAATCCTTCGCATAGGAGATGTGCTTATCTACTGAGTCAGCTGCACGCTGGCGGATATCATTGATGATAGCGCGGGCCTCCTCAAGGCGGTCGAGCTCGATGAGAGCCTCGGCACGCATAAGCATGACATCAGTATAGCGGAACACATAGTCGTTCATTGCGAAAGCCTGCCATGAGCCGTCGAAAGTCTCGCCACCGCTACGCTGAGGCACATCTTTCAATGATGTGTAGAAACCATAATCGCCGGGTGTACGTGAGTTGGCAGTGGTCATCATATACTCGCTCTCATACTTATAGGGGAAGGTAGGCATACCTACAGTGTGGAACACACGTGGATCCCATTTCTGCGCATTTACGTTGCCCATAACAGGATAAGCGTTGCTGGAGTCATAGCTGTCAAACATCGGCAGGCCATCCTGTGTCTTGTAAGCGTTTACGAGGTCTTGGGAAGGCTTGTGGAAATCCCAGCCACAGCTCCACATTCCCCAGCAGCCGTTGAGCATATTGCTCCAGTTGGCGCGTCCGTAGCGTGTATTGTCCTCTGTATACTGTGAGGTCTGCACTGCAAACACCGACTCCTTGCTGTTCTTGTATTCAGGAAGGAAAATATCACCGAAATCCTCAAGATACCCATACTGTGAGTTTACCACATCATCTGTGTAGTCAACCACTTTCTGCAGATATTCTTTGTTGATGAAGTTTACACCGTCAGTTGCCTCGTAACCGTCACCCCAGCCAATGGTAAGATAGCATTTGGCCAGATATGACGCAGCCGCGATCTTGTTAGCTCGTCCACCACCGTCGGTCACCTCGGCGGGAAGGGCATCGTAAGCCATCTTGAATTCATCTATCACCTTCTGCCAAAGCTCTTCATAGGTGAACTGGTTGTTGGGAGTCTTCTCCTGAAGATTCTTTTCAAACACATCCTCATCAATCCAAGGAATCTGGCGGAACATAGTGAGAAGTTTGAAGTAGTTATGGCCACGGAGGAAATGAACCTCACCTGTGCGCTGTTTTGCGGTGGCTTCTCCGAGCTTCTCCACACCATATTGCTTGAGAGCCACGAGAGCACGGTTGCAGCGGGAGATATTGCAGTAGAGACGATACCAGAGTTCGTCAAGCTCTCCCGGGGTAGATGTCAGAGTCGACCAGATCTCCATCGGGTGATAGCCTGTATCAGTCAGGCCGCCGCCACCCTTCATACAGTCATCTGAACCGAGGTCGCCATAAGGCCATAGGTTGAAGGGATAAGAATACCAGCAGTCGCCGAGTGAGGCATAAGCTGAGTTCACCATCTTGTCGGGTTGGGAGTATGCGAGTTCTCCATCTACCACTCCCGTAGGAGGTACATCGATGAAATCGTTGCAGGCGGTTAGGCCGAGGCAAACGAGGGGAAGTATATATGATTTAAGTGATTTCATTTTGATTCTTTTTTTGGAGGTATTGTTTTCTCTTGATCAGGGTTTCGGTCTATTAGAAATCTACCTGAAGGCCGAAAGTGAATGATGTCGGGATAGGATATGCCCATCCGGGATTCTCCGGGTCGGTACATGTGAGGCTACTGCTCTTGATGGTAGCGATATTATTTCCGGCCACATATACACGAGCCTTGGTCATGCGAAGCTTGTCAAGAACCTTGTCAGGAAGATTATAGCCCACCTGGATTGTACGGAGCTTGGCATATGATCCGTTCTCCACGAAGTAGGAAGAGGCACGTCCCTCATCGCTATTGTTGTTGGTGGAGAGCATCGGGATGGTCGATTTGGAGTTCACGTTGGGGAGCCATGCGTCGAGCACTCGCTGTCCCTTGTTGCTGCCGGCATCCGTTACAGCCCAGAAGTCGTTCTGGAATTTCTGATTATTGTAGACATCCTGTCCCAGCACACCCTGCCAGAACATCTGGAAATCGAAGTTCTTGTAGCTGCACTCAAGGTTAAGACCGAAAGAGAGATCGGGCACCGGACTGTAAATCCAAGTCTGGTCGTCGGGTGTGATCTTGCCGTCTCCGTTGAGATCCTTGTAGCGCATGCCACCTACACGTGCATTGTCCTGACCATAAGTGAGCACCTCCTGCTGATTCTGGAAGAGTCCGTCGAATACATAGCCGACGATCGAACCGAAGGGACGACGAGACTGTACGAGGTTCTCTGTTGTGGTGTGAACATATGAACCGGTTGTGGTAGAGGGAAGATAAGTCACACGGTTACGATAGAAATCAAGGTTGAGGTTGGCACGATAGCTGAATCCGCAGGCGAGTTCATCACGCCAGCCCACTTGGAACTCCATACCCCAGTTGCGGAGAGAGGGACCGTTGAGCCAGCTTGCACCACCCTCACCCATTGATCCGAGGTAAGCCGGGATGATAAGCATATCCTCAACATCTTTGATATATGCATCGAGCGATCCGATAAGGCGGTTGCGGAACATTCCGAAATCAACACCTGCATTATACTGGATTGTAGTCTCCCATTTCAGATTGGGATTGGCTGTCTGGCTTGCATAGTAGCCTGAGGGGAAGATACCACTCTGCTGGAGAAGAAGGTCGTAGGCGGTAGAGGTCACACGGTCGTTGCCATAGTCGGCTACATATAATGCATAGCGGGCGGTGTTGGAGATGGCTTGATTACCGGTCTTGCCCCAAGAGGCGCGTATCTTCAGCTCATCGAGCCAGCTCTTGTTGATATTCTCCGAGATGCGGTAGCCGAGAGTGGCAGCGGGGAATGTACCGTAGCGGTTGTTGCTTCCGAAACGGCTTGAGCCGTCATAGCGGATGGTGAACGAAGCAAGAAGAAGGTCTTTCC
>CAMWZE010000185.1 GCA_947178685.1 uncultured Porphyromonadaceae bacterium | reverse complement strand
ATAAGATCGGCAATCTGATCAGACGTTTCTTGTCGCTATTGATAGAATGCGGCCATCCGCTCCAAGAGAGCGAGATGGCCGCATTCTTTTCAATATACCTGCGTACGGAATAAAATAAAAAGAATCAGGCCAACGAAAGAATCGCCGGCCTGATTTATATTTGTAGGATTAACTTCAAGGAAAAATCCTTATTATTTGAGAGCTGCCTGAACAGCGTCATTAGGAACCATCTCCTCTTTGAAGACATAAGCGCCAGTCTTGGGAGATTTCTCCATTTTGATAACTTTGCTGAATGTGCGGCCTTCACCTTTCTGAAGAGACGCGACGGTTTTCTTTGCCATGGTTCAGTGCTTATTTAATTTCTTTATGGATGGTCATTCTTTTGAGGATGGGGTTGTATTTCTTCAACTCCATACGTCCTGTGGTGTTCTTGCGGTTCTTAGTAGTGATGTATCTTGACATACCGGGCATACCGCTGGCTTTGTGTTCGGTGCACTCAAGTATTACCTGCACTCTATTGCCTTTAGCTTTCTTTGCCATAGTTAGAAATTCTGATTAAAAAGAAACGATGTTGATATCTTTGAAGTCGAGAATACCTTCCTTCTCGGCTTTCTTAAGAGCGGCGTTGAGGCCGATCTTGTTGATTGTGCGGAGAGCGTGAGCAGAAACTGTAAGCTCAATCCACATATCCTGTTCAACCCAATAGAATTTCTTTTTGTGAAGGTTGACATTGAATTTGCGTTTGGTGCGACGCTTTGAGTGGGAAACATTGTTGCCCACCGAAGGTTTTTTGCCCGAAATCTGACAAACTTTTGACATGGCTGTTTTATTTCTTAATATAATAAAAAATGCTCAAGGCCCATGGCCGCCATCTCAGTTCTCATATCATCGCCAGGCGCATCAGATTGGCGATTTTAAAGGATGTGCCACAAACCGGGTGCAAAGTTAGTGAAATATCGGCAATAATGCAAATATTTCACGGATTTATTTCCGACAGGGATGCATATTCGCGTCAATCATCATTGACATCCTCCTGCATTACATAGCTGTTGCGCAGGAGATTTATGAGCATGACCATGCCGTGGTTTGTGGCGCTCTCGATGACGGTGTTCCGGTCGCCTTGAAAGTGGATGCACTCGCTTACGGTTTTGTCGCCGCATTTCACGGCTATCCACACCGTGCCGACCGGTTTGTATTTGGTGCCTCCGTCGGGTCCGGCTATTCCGGTGGTGGCTATGGCGCAATCGGCACGCATCAGTTTGGCCGCACCTTTAGCCATGGCCTCAGCCACTTCGCGGCTTACGGCTCCATGTGCCGAGATGTCGCTATAGGGCACACCCAGCACCTCGTTCTTTACTTCATTGGAATAGCTTACCACGCTACCGAGAAAATAGGAAGAGGAACCGGGCACCTGGACAATTCGGTGAGCTATATTTCCACCGGTGCAGCTTTCGGCGCATGCCACCGTGAGCTCCCGCTCGCTGAGTAGCTCTCCGAGCACTTGCGCCACAGTCTTATCCTCTATCGCCACCATATCCTCAGAGAATATGGTGTTGAGGTTCTGGTGGTAGCGGTTCATCTTAAACCGAAGAAGATCAACTCCGGAGTCAACTCCGGTGAGGGTGATGCGAGTGACAAGATGGTTGGTCTCGATGGAGATCTTTACAAACTCCGGGAGTTGCGACTCGAAGTGCTTCATCACCTTGGATAGCTCCTGGCGGGTGTAGCCGTAGATTACGGTGTGTCGCGTCTCCGTATGCACAGGTGTATCGCCCTTTTTCTTATTTTTATCGTCTGTTTTCTGATTGCTCATTTGAATGGGATGGTGAGAGGATTGTGATCAAACTGTCACCCTCGAGTAAGGGGGCAGCGACAGATCGCAGAATTTATTATCGAGATATTTGAAATAACCGGCGGCGGCCACCATGGCGGCGTTGTCGGTGGTGAAGGCCCTGGGAGGGATCCATGCAGTCACCCCACGCTCCTTGCAGAAACGTTCAATGGCCTCTCTGACTCCTGAATTAGCCGAGACACCTCCGCCAATGGCCACATGTTTCACGGGATACTGACGCAGGGCCTTGTCGAGTTTGTCGAGAAGTATTTTTATTATCGTGGCTTGCAGAGAGGCGGCGAGGTCGGCCTTATTCTTCTCTATGAAGTCGGGGTCTCCCTTTACGCGGTCGCGGAGTGTATATAGGAAGGAGGTCTTGAGTCCGCTGAAAGAATAATCAAGGCCGTCGATGTGAGGGCGACTGAAGCGGAACGCTTTGGGATTGCCCTGAGCTGCCAGCCGGTCAATGTGAGGACCGCCGGGGTAGGGGAGACCCATTACTTTGGCACATTTGTCGAACGCCTCACCGGCGGCATCGTCGATGGTTTTTCCTACAATCTCCATATCTTCAGGGCTGCGGGCCACGACAATCTGTGAATTGCCGCCTGAAATCAGAAGGCACATGAAAGGGAACTCGGGCACCGCATCGCCGGCCTCTTTCTTTATAAAATGAGAGAGCACATGGGCATGAAGGTGGTTGACGTCGACCAACGGGATGTCAAGACCTATAGCCATGCCTTTTGCGAAGGAAGTGCCTACAAGAAGAGAGCCGAGTAATCCCGGACCTCTGGTGAAGGCGATGGCAGAGAGATCTTTTTTATCGACTCCGGCTTGTCGGAGAGCCTCGCTGACAACAGGCACGATATTCTGCTGATGAGCCCGCGAGGCGAGTTCCGGCACGACGCCACCATAGGCCTCGTGTACTTTCTGGCTTGCGATGACGTTGCTGAGGAGCAAGCCGTCTGATATGACGGCGGCTGAAGTGTCGTCGCACGACGATTCTATTCCAAGTATGATTACGCTCATAGATAAAATAATTTTTAGGCGGGAACTTCATGTGGAGGACCGACCCGGAAGGAAGTTCAATCAACTTCAATACAAAGTTAATGATTTTTGATTTAATAGGCAAAGAAAAAATAAAAATCAAGGTTTGGATAATATTGATTAGCACGATAAGGGACTATGTCGGGGATTTTGATTAAATTTGCACGGCGATTTTCTAAAAATCACTTTGCAGTAGCGTCATGCCGGAATCTCCGGGCGGCGTGAAACAGTATATATGCATTTACTTAAGACTATATATAAGATAATACGAGGGTTTCTATTCTCCACAGTGATATTCTTGGCTGTGGTGTACCTTGTATTATATGTATTGCTGTCGGTGCCCGCTTTCCAGAACGCAGTCAGAGACAGAGCAGTGAAGGAGATTTCTGCTTTTCTCGACACGGAGGTAAAGGTGGGCTCGATTATTCTACACCCCTTTAATGAGGTGATAGTGAGAGAACTTGAGGTGTTTGACCGACAAGGCCGACGTTGCCTGACTGCTGAGACGGTAGGGGCCGGCATAAGCATATGGACGCTTTTGAAAGAGCGAGAGATAGTGCTTACATATGGGGAGATAATCGGTCTTGATGCCCGGGTTTCGCAGGCTCATCCCGACTCGGCATTGAATATATCTTTCATAATAGATGCCTTCAAACCAAAGGAGAAAAATAAACCACCCACAAAATTTGATCTCGCCTTGAGAAACGTGGTGATACGCCGAAGTGCCCTCTCTTTTGACAAGGAGTGGTTGCCGCGCACATCCCCCGGTGGGAAAACAGACTTCAACCATCTGCGGATGTGGGATCTTAAGGCCGATCTCGCTCTTCCCCGTATTGCCAACGATGATTTCACGATAGATCTCCGGCGTCTTGCGTTCAATCTTTCCGGTGGTTTGGTGGTGGAGAAGCTGGCATTCAGAAGTCACATCACGTCAGAGTTTATGACATTGGATGATTTTCAGCTTGTTCTGCCGGCTTCCGAGTTGCAGCTGGATGACCTGAAACTCGAATATGATGGATTCAACGGAATAGTTAGCTCGCTCGAAACCGGACAGCACCGGATAAAGTTTAAAGATTCCCATATCACGCCGGTCGACTTGAGTTGGTTGGTGCCGCAACTGTCAATGTTTCCGGAGCCTTTTTACATTGATCTGGGAGTAAGAGGAAATCTCGATGAGGTAACCGGACTTGATCTTCGGCTTTCCACTGAAGAGAAAGGTATCAGCCTCAAAGTGGAGGGTAGTGCCACGCATCTCCGGAAACGGGAGGAACTTAAGATCAACGTAGAGGATGTGGCTTTAACGGCCGGTCAAAAAGAGATTGGTGTGATTCTTGGCCGGATTCCGTCGTTGCCAATATCTATTTCCCGCGTAATCAGTGGGTTGAGTGATATAGATCTGCATGCCAAAGGTGAGTTAATGCCTTTCAAGGATAATTTTGAGGTCGAGCTTGAGGTTAAGACAGGATGTGGCGATATAGATGCGAAGGCTTCCGGCAACGGACTTCTGCACAAGCGGGGCACTTTTAAGGCTGACGTTGTGGCGCAAGAATTTGACGTGGCGGCGCTTGCCGACAACACTCCTGTAGGAAAAGTTTCAGGAAATATCCTTGCGGAGGGTTCACTCTCGGGGAAGGAGATAGACGGGGAGTTGACGTCCACAATAGAAGAGATAGATCTGAGAGGCAGTCTATTGTCTGACATACGGGTAGACATTGTGAAGTCGGGAAAGGATATAGATCTCAAATTAGAGTCAGACAACGATGTGGCCGATCTTTCGCTTGACGGAGACATGACCCTAGCTGGCCCTGAGT
>CAMWZE010000184.1 GCA_947178685.1 uncultured Porphyromonadaceae bacterium | reverse complement strand
GCTCCAGCCTGTCGACGTGGAGGAATATGAGTTCACCCCCGAGGGTATACGGGCGTTCGCGAGCAACGATGTGGAGCGCACGCTCAACCACACCGGTTTCTATGGCTATTCATCGATGTCTGATTTCATATCTTATCTGCGCCGGTTTACCACTCCCGAGATTCTCGGCGACGCAATGGTGATAGTGGGACGTTTCTATATCTTCGACCCCGCTCTCGACGAGATGCCGGGCCATGACGCAACCCCGCCGGTGGTGCAGACTCTGCAACGCTTCTTCAACTATAAGCAGGCCATGTGGGGCAACAACTATTATTTCCTATGCAAGGTGCCGTCAGGGGAGGTGGCCCAGGCCCTCGCCCATATGGAGTTTGAGATAAAGGAGCAGCTCCGCGACTATCAGGATCTTCACGCCGGATTCCAGTTTGAGATGGTGGATACATATACCTACCATCCGGGCGACGATGTTGAACAGTTTATCAGACGTATCGAGGAGGACAGAAACTGATGGAATATATTTTCGGAATTTTCGACGGTATAATAGCGTGCTTCACGGCAAATCTGTCGTGGGAGTATCTGGTGACCACATATTGGTTTCTGATATTCATCGAGTTTCCGCGCTATTATCTCACCGACATAATTGCCGTGGCCCGCTACGGAGCCACATGGCGCAGCCGCAGAAAGGCGGAGGCTATGGCCCGTCGGGCTCTCTTCACGGAGCGTCCGCTCGTGACGGTGATGGCCCCCGGCAAGAATGAGGGGAAGAACCTCTATCATCTCCTTGAGTCGCTCAGGGAGCAGACCTACAATAATTTTGAGATAATCATTGTAGACGACGGTTCGGACGATGCCACCCCGTTTATCTGCTCCGACCTTCAGAAGGCCGGACTGATAAAGCATTATTTCCGCATGACCGACCGCGGTGGAAAGGCCTCGGCCGCCAACTGCGGCCTGGAGCATGCCAAGGGTAAATATCTTGTGCATATCGACGCCGACTCTTCGCTCGACCGTGACGCTATCGAGCAGATTCTGCTGCCGTTCTATCTTGACCGCGACGTGCGCGGCGTGGGGGGATGCATCAAGGTGCGTAATGCCGACGACTCCATGTGCAGCTCGATGCAGGCGCTGGAATATCTGCGTACAATCCAGGTGGGACGTATGGCCACCGACATGATGGGGATATTCCATATCATCTCGGGTGCCTTCGGCGCTTTCGAGACAGAGACCATCCGCCAGCTCGGCGGCTGGGACATAGGTCCCGGTCTTGACGGCGACATCACACAGAAGATACGCAAGGCCGGCTACAAGGTGAGGTTTGCCAACCGTGCCGTCTGCCTCACCAATGTGCCCGTGAAGTGGAGCAAGCTTTTCATGCAGAGGCTCAGATGGTCGAAATCGCTCATACGTTTCCGTGTGCGCAAGCATCGCGACATATTCTGGAGCAACCGCAATTTCTCTTTCTCCAACATGCTCTCCAATCTCGACTGCATCGTGTTTGACTGCGTGTTTAATTTCGTGTGGCTCTTCTATATCATAACTCTCTTCCTGAGCAATGCCGACCGCATAGCCGACATCATGCTCGTGGGGTGGCTCATACGTCTCAGCTTCTCGATCATGTCGTTTGTGGCTATGCAGGCTGTGTCGGAGCGTGCTCCCCAGGAGAGGCGTCTTGGTGCGCTTCTCATCTTCCACACCCTTTACATGGGTTATTTCCTCCGTATTGCCCGACTTGTGGGCCACACGGTGGAGCTCTTCTTCTATTCCTCCTACCGCGACAACTGGAATCCGGAGAAGACATCGTCGGTGGCTCTTGCCGAGGGCCTCTGATTCATTGGATGTAAAATTATTTACCTGCTATTAAAATGTGCTGCAACAACCAAACGGAAAGGATAGGTGTGATAGGACTGGGTTATGTGGGGCTCCCGTTGGCGTGCCTGCTCAGCTCGAAGTATGAGGTGAGGGGGTTCGACATCTCCAGGAAGCGTCTTCAGGAGATAATGAGGCTCCACGATTCCACTCACGAGGTGGGGGAGGAGACACTCCGCCGGACTTTTGCCGATGGTTTCACCTGCTCCGACGATCCGGAGACTCTCCGCGACTGTACGTTCTATATCGTCACGGTGCCGACACCGGTGAATGCCAAACATGAGCCTGACCTCGAGCCCCTGAATATGGCTTCGCAGACAATAGGCAAAGTGATATCGCCGGGCGATGTCGTGGTGTATGAGAGCACCGTCTATCCGGGCACCACCGAGGAGTTCTGCATCCCTATAATCGAGCAGGTGTCGGGATTGCGCTGTAATGAGGATTTTGTCGGTGGCTATTCGCCGGAGCGTATAAATCCGGGCGACCGTGTACACACTGTCGAGAATATCTGTAAGATTGTGTCGGGGTCGTCACCCGAGGCTCTGGAAAGGATCAACCGGGTGTATTCCTCAGTAATCAAGGGGGGCACATATAAGGCTCCCTCCATCAAGGTGGCTGAGGCGGCCAAGGTGATCGAGAATACGCAGCGCGACGTGAACATCGCCTTCATAAATGAGGTGACCAAGGTGTTTAATGCCTTGGGCATAAATACCGAGGAGGTGATCGAAGCCGCCTCCACAAAATGGAACTTCCTTAATTTCCATCCCGGATTGGTGGGGGGACATTGCATAAGTGTCGATCCTTACTATCTTATCTGCAAGGCGGAGCTCCACGGCATGAATCCGCGCCTTATCACAGAGGCCCGCAACGTCAATGAGTCGATGGGTTTCTATCTTTCCGATCAGGTGGTGGAGGCGCTCAACCGTTGCGGGAAGCCGGTGAGCGACGCAAATATCCTGATACTCGGGTTTGCATTTAAGAAAGACTGTCCCGACATACGCAACACCAAGAGCTACGACACCTTCGCGAGTCTGAGCCGATACGGTTCGAATGTAGTGGTGTTTGACCCTTGGGTGCATCCCGAGGAGGTGGCTGAGGAATATGGCGACGTTCCCCTTGTGTCGGATTTCGAGGCCGTCAAGGCCAGAGGTCCATATGATGTGGTGGTGCGTTGCGTAGACCATTCAAGCTTCCGGTCTCTACCGTTATCGGAGTGTGTCACCGCCGACTGCATCGATTGCGGCATTATAAATCCGGAGGTGGGGGTCTGAGATGACTCCCGGGCGGAATAAAGATATATCGATAATCCTAAAACTGAGCAAGTCATAAGTGCTTGCTAACCATGCTGACCTCATGAAACTAAGAATTATACTTACCTTCATCTCTCTGATTGTCTCATTGGCGCTTCATCTCCCCGATGCGAGGGGGGAGGGGAAACGTCTCCTTATTATCAACGGTTATCACGACGGTGCCCCCTGGGCTCAGGAGATAATCAACCCAATTCTCTACGATATCGCCAAGCGTGACGATTTCGTGGCTCCGGAGGTGGTGTATCTCAGCAATACACTCATCCATAATGAAAAGGATTTCAATACTATGGAGGAGGGCCTTTTCGAGCGCTTTTCCGACAGGAACCCCGATTATCTCGTGCTCGTGGGTAACTTTACATTCACGCTCCGCAACCGCATAGTGAAGGAATGGGGGAATGTACCGATGCTGCTCGTGTGTCAGTCTGATGAGTATGGTCCGAAGGAGTTCTACTATACCTCCGACAGTGAGGAGGAGGTGTGCGATGTGCTGCGGCCGCTCCGGGAGCTGCAGGGGAAATATAACTTCTCTATCGTGCATATCCCCAACCTCTATAAGGAGACAATCGGCATGATGAAGGAGATGTTTCCCGATATGAACCGTCTCGTGTTCATTGCCGACGCCCTTTACATAAACCGTCATCTCAACCATGAGATTCGCGATTTCATGAAGGCGACTTATCCCGAGATGGAGTATGAATGGCTTGTGGCGAGCGACGAGAACGGCAAGATGTTGCAGCAATATCTCAACAACCGCGACTTCAACATCGGCATACTTCTCTCCACATGGTTTTTCGAGCGTATGACCATTCACGGCTATCCGCAACTCATAGCCGGCGACGCACATCTCATCAAGAGTGTGAGGCGTCCGGTGTTCGGATTGCGTTACGCATATTTCAGTTATGGTCTCACAGGTGGATTTTTCCCCAGTCCCGAAGAATTCCATATCGATCTGAAGGAGGCTTTGGCCGACCTTATCGGCGACCGGGATATGGCGAAGGTGCCTTTCCGGACAGTGAAGGATGCTTATCCCATCATAAACTATGAGAAGCTGGAGCGTTGCAAGATACCGATGTCGGTATGTCCCGCCGACACTGTGTTTCTCAATAAACCCAAGACTCTCTGGGAGGAGCATTTTGTGTCGGTGATCGTAGGCAGTGTGATTTTCCTCGCCATAATCATCATAATAACACTGCTTCTCTTCTATCAGAGACGACGTATAGAACTGCTTGCCGACCGCGACCGAATGGTGGGCAACATGCCGATCGGATATTCAAGGGCCACTCTTCACCGCGACTCCAAGGGTAACCTTGTGGATGTGGAGTATCATGGATGGAATGAGACTTTCGGACTTCTCCTGAAGCGTAACGAGCATCTGGAACGCCCCTCGAAGCTGTTTGAGAAGGGGGAGATATCCTCCTTTATCGACAAGTTGGTGAGGGAGAGAAAGACAATTAGTTTTTCACATCAGTGCGACCGCACCGACACCGATTCTGAGTCCCTGCCCGCGAGCATAAGCGAGCGGAGGCCCGC
>CAMWZE010000183.1 GCA_947178685.1 uncultured Porphyromonadaceae bacterium | reverse complement strand
CGTTAAACGGTAAGAAGAAAAAGATCAAAAGAGAGGACTTTGAAAAAGCCATGTTTGATAGCGGAATGGACGAAAAGTCAATAACCAACCTATTCAAAAAATTTGAAAGGGCTTACCCCAAATGGATAGAAATGATTGAACAGTCTTTCCTACCGGATGAACAACAAGCATTATATCGTGAACAAATAGATAGAATGTCGATTAGACTCGGAATTGTTACGACTGTTAAACCTAAGCAAGTAACTACAACGAACTTAGATAATAAAGGAGATTGAAATGACCTCATTGCTCTTTTCCCGGCATGCTTCCGTTGAGTTTCCTTTGTTGCATCTACGGAAATCCGGTACTGATGCGGTAAAATTCATCACATGATCAAGAATACTCCCTTTTTGTATGGATTTATTTTGTACATTTGTACTGTGATTGAGCATCGCATCCTCAATCGAACGGACTTGGTTAAGTGGTCTTGTATTATTCATAACAGTTTGATTTTCACCCTTTAAGTTACGAATAATTCTCCACTTAACCAAATTTTTATAGTACTTATTTTACTTATAATCAAATAATTAACCGCATCTGAGAACTACACATTTCCTTCTATAAAATAGCACAATCTTTGAATATGCGTGCCAATCTTAAATGAAAGAGCCCGTGAGACATACATAAAAACTCGGTGGATATCTGTGGAAAATATCCCGGCAATTCTGTTTATATATTGGGGCGTGTGCTAATTTCATCTGAAGTATTAACCCGGATTGATCTTTTACAAATTATCCGAGCTACATTTGATGGTTATCACTAGGAACTATAAACACCGATAGCCTCCTAAACCGACATTCACATATCTCTCTTAAATTCGTAATATGGAAAGATTTATTTTTCAATGGCTATCCCAACATTTCGATGACTCTTTGGCCGAGACATGGTCCGTCTGGATCACTGTGGCTGCAATAGCATTGATAGCATGGCTATCATACGTAATCTGCATAAGGCTCCTCAGTCCTATCGTTTCGCTGCTTACTCTGAAAACTGAAACCACATGGGACGACGATCTTCTAAACGATAATGTGCTTAAGGCCGTTTCGCAACTGGCCCCGGCAATCCTTATCAGCATTCTATTGCCCGACAATCTGAATGCTGGTGTAAAGGTCTATGAATGGTCGGTAAAACTCACTGAAATATATATACTTTGGGCTGCAATCAATCTGATTGCCGTTTTCCTCAAAAGCCTTCAGAATGCTCTCGACAACCGGCACCTGTTGCAACAACATAATCTCGAGGTGCTCCGACAGACTGTGGTGCTCTTTGTAATACTCATAGGTGTCATAATCGGTATCAGCATACTCTTCAACCGTGACCCCATCGGTATTCTCACAGGACTCGGTGCTTCAGCCGCTATCCTTATGTTGGTGTTCCGCGACACTATACTCGGTTTTGTGGCCGGCATACAGCTTACCGTAAATAAGATGCTTGGAAAAGGCGACTGGATTGTAGCACCAAAAGCAGGTGTAAATGGTGAAGTGGTTGAGGTAAAGCTCACCACAATCAAAGTGCGCAACTGGGATAACTCCATCGTCACCATCCCCCCTTACACCCTTGTCTCCGACTCCTTTCAGAATTTTCAGGCCATGAAGCAGTCGGGTGCCCGTAGGGTGTCTCGCTCCGTACTAATCGACCAGACCACCATCCGGTTTCTGACTCCTGAGGAGATTGCCTCTTTGCAAGAAGAGGGGCTTATCAGTCCCGACACAGAGATCACAGGTGATAAGGTGGTCAACATGACACTTCTCCGTAAATATATGGAGTGGTATCTTGCGAATTATCCGGAGATTCTCCATGACGGTACCGGCCGTCCGGAACTCACTCTGATGGCTCGTCAGCTCCAGCCAACCCCTCAGGGTGTGCCCTTCGAACTATATTTCTTTACGTCGCGCACCGTGTGGAAACCGTTTGAGCATCTGCAAGCTGATATATTCGACCACTTATACGCCATAATCCCTCGCTTTCACCTGGCCGTATATCAGTCGCCCTCTTCAAACGACTTCAAGTCACCCTCCTCAACCCTTCAATCCGGGATGCAAAAAGAGTTACCCTTATAAATAAGCAGCTACGAACAATTAATGATTAATGATTAAGTAGCTGCGGATAATTACTTTTTGAGTATTTTGTATTAACTTTGCAAAATAAATAATAAACCCACATTCTCTCCTCCAAATTCCTCAGCCTCTCTCCCGGTTGTCTCCGGATGCTAACCCCTCTCCAGGTTGGCTCAGGGAGGTACACACCTCTCCTGTAGGTCTAAGGGTATCACCACCCTCACATACTAACTCTAAGATCCAACCCATAAAACTATAAAACTATAAAACTATAAACCATAAACCATGAAAAGATTTTTGTTGTCATTGCTCTTAGGTGGAGCCGCGACCGGACTCTATGCCCAGTCGTTCACCGAATGGCAAGACCCCAAAGTAAACGCTGTAAACCGTGCCCCTATGCGCTCGGCAGGATTTGCCTGGCAAAAGGGAGAGAAAGCCCTCGCTTCTCAGAATCTCAAAGAATCGTCAAATTATCTAAGTCTTAACGGCACTTGGAAATTCAATTGGGTAAAGGATGCCACATCACGTCCCACCGACTTCTGGAAAAAGGATTTCAACGATAAGGGATGGGATAATATTCAGGTGCCCGGTGTGTGGGAGCTTAACGGATATGGCGATCCCATATATGTGAACACACACTATCCATGGTCGAGCTTCTTCGAAAACCAGCCTCCGGTGGTGCCCACGATGAACAATCATGTAGGCACCTACCGTCGTGAGATAAAAGTGCCCGCTAATTGGAAAGGTAAAGATATATTCGCACATTTCGGATCCGTAACTTCCAACATCTATCTATGGGTCAACGGTAAATATGTGGGTTATAGCGAAGACAGCAAACTTGAAGCTGAATTCAACCTCACCCCTTATCTTGTGCCGGGACAGGAGAACCTCATCTGTTTCCAGGTGTTCCGCTGGTGTGACGGCACCTATCTTGAGGACCAGGATTTCTTCCGCTACAGTGGCGTAGGTCGCGACTGCTACCTCTTCGCACGTGACAAGAAACGTATTGCCGATATCCGGGTGACTCCCGACCTTGAGAACAATTATAAGGATGGTGTCCTCAATATCGACCTTTCACTCACAGCCAATGCCCCCGTGGATCTCACTTTGACCGATGCCGACGGCAATACAGTGGCCACTGCCACTGCCAACAAGAGCGGTAAGACTGTGATGAAAGTGACCGATCCTAAGAAATGGAGCGCTGAGACACCTTATCTCTATACCCTGACTGCAACCATGCAGGGCAACAACGAAGTGGTGCCCGTAAACGTTGGTTTCCGTAAAATCGAACTCACCGACGGTCAGATCCTCGTAAACGGTCAGCCGGTGCTCTTCAAGGGTGCCGACCGCCACGAACTCGATCCCGACGGCGGATATGTGGTGTCGCCCGAACGTATGCTTCAGGATATTCAGCTCATGAAGAAGCTTAACATAAATGCCGTGCGCACATGCCACTACCCTGACGACCGTCTATGGTATGACCTATGCGACAAATACGGACTATACGTGGTGGCTGAGGCAAACATCGAGAGCCACGGCATGGGCTACGGAGAGAAGACTCTCGCCAAAAATCCGGCTTATGCCAAAGCTCATATGGAACGCAATGAGCGTAATGTGGAGGCACAGTTCAACCACCCGTCAATCATATTCTGGAGTCTCGGCAACGAGGCCGGTTACGGTCCCAATTTCGAGGAGGCTTACAAGTGGGTGAAGGAGTATGATCCCAGCCGTGCCACTCAGTATGAGCAGGCACGCATGGACGGAATGACCGACATCTTCTGCCCGATGTATTATGGCTATGAGGGTATGGAGAAATATGGAAAAGAGAAACCCACATCCAAACCCCTCATCCAGTGTGAATATGCCCACGCAATGGGTAACTCCATGGGTGGCTTCAAGGATTACTGGGAACTCATACGTAAATATCCCAACCTTCAGGGTGGCTTCATATGGGACTTCGTAGACCAGGCCGTGCGTAAGCCGGGTAAGGATGGAGTGGAGATCTATGCCTATGGCGGCGACTTCAACGACTACGATGCATCAGACGGCAACTTCTGTGTAAACGGCCTCGTTAATCCTGACCGTATACCCAATCCTCACGCCGATGAAGTGGCATATTATTATCAGAACATATGGACCACTCCCACCGACCTCTCTGCAGGAAAGATGAAGGTATATAATGAGAATTTTTTCCGCGATCTCTCTGATGTGACCCTCGACTGGGTGCTTCTCAACAATGGAGTGCCGGTGCGTGATGGACGTATCGACAAGATTGATGTGGCTCCGGGTAAGACCGAGACGATCACTATCCCCTACGGTAAAATCACAGACCAGGGTGAATGGGCTCTCAACGTGTATTACAATCTCAAGAAAGCCGACGGACTCCTCCCTGCCGGTCACACCATTGCCCGTCAGCAATTCCTGCTCAACGATGTGAAAGGTGACGTTTCTATCGCTAATCCTGTATTGAGCAACCTCGGGGAGCTTACACCGGAAATCGTCAACAACCAGCGTAACGCTCTTATTGTCAAGGGTGACAATTTCTCTATCGACTTCAACCGCAACACCGGTTACATGTGCAAATATGTAGTGAACGGCACCTCTATG
>CAMWZE010000182.1 GCA_947178685.1 uncultured Porphyromonadaceae bacterium | reverse complement strand
ATTCTAAAATAAAATCCGCCGGAAATATTCCTAATCCAAAATTAATATTGAGATCTTGAATTAGGACGATAGTTGCCCTGATTATGTCTGAAAAAGTACACCTGCAAAAAAAGGAGCCGGCCGTCAACCGGCTGGCTCCTTTTTTAGATTTGCGGTGAATGTACACCGTATGATTATTTCAATTTGGCTTTGATAGCCTCGGTCTCCTTCTCGTAGCCGGGCTTCTCAAGGAGGGCAAACATATTCTTCTTGTAAGCCTCAACGCCGGGCTGGTTGAACGGATTCACGCCAAGCATATAGCCGCTGATGCCACAAGCCTTCTCGAAGAAGTAGATGAGCTGACCGAGCGTGTGCTCATCGAGTTTGTTAAGCTCGATCTTCATATTGGGCACACCGCCGTCGACATGGGCGATCTTGGTGCCGAGTTCAGCCATCTTGTTGACCTCGTCGATGTTCTTGCCGGCGAGATAGTTGATGCCGTCAAGGTTAGCGGCATCCTCAGGGATACGGCGTGTGATAGAGGGCTTCTTCACAGAGAGCACGGTCTCGAAGATGGTGCGCTCGCCATCCTGAATCCACTGACCCATGGAGTGGAGATCGGTGGTGAAGTCAACGGAAGCAGGGAAGATACCCTTGCCATCCTTACCCTCGCTCTCGCCGTAGAGCTGCTTCCACCATTCTGCGAAGTAGTGGAGCTTCGGGTTGTAGTTTACGAGAATCTCGATCTTCTTGCCACTCTGGTAAAGAGCGTTACGCATACGGGCATAAATCTCTACAGGATTCTCCGCACCGGGATGCTTGGTGGTCTCCTCCATCTCTGCAGCACCCTCTACGAGCTTGTTGATATCAAAACCGGCACAAGCAATCGGGAGAAGTCCCACCGGAGTGAGTACAGAGAAACGGCCACCTACATTATCAGGAATTATGTAAGTCTCGTAGCCCTCCTGAGTGGCGAGAGTGCGGAGAGCACCCTTCTTCTCATCGGTGACAGCCACGATAAGATCTTTGGCAGCCTCTTTACCTGCCTGCTTCTCAAGAAGCTCCTTAAGAATACGGAAGGCAATTGCCGGCTCGGTGGTGGTGCCACTCTTTGAGATAACGATGATACCGAATTTCTTGCCGTCGAGAAGCTTCTCAAGCTCTGCCGTATACTCTTCGCCGATATTCTGTCCGGCATAGAGCACCTTCGGATTCTTGGGCTGCGGAGCGTAGAAGTCAGCGAAATTATCGGAGAGAGCAGTGATCACTGCCTTTGCACCGAGGTAGCTGCCGCCGATGCCAACGCATACCACGTAATCGCAATTCTCGCGCAGACGGGCTGCGGTCTTGTTGATTCTGTCAAGAAGATCGGAAGATGTTGATGAAGGAAGGTTGAGCCATCCGAGGAAGTCGGCGCCTTCACCGGTGCCTTCATGCAACTTTGACATTGCGTCTACAGCGGCCGGCTGATTAGCCTCATACTGCTTTTCTGCGAAGTAAACCGCATCCTGAATGTTGAGTTCAATAGATTTCATTTTGTATAATATTTAGGGTGATATACATACTTTACAGGACGCGCCTACGGGCACGTCCTCTTATTATATAATGCCGTAGAGGTTCAAAAGGTTTATACCTTCACATCACCGAAAGGATCATGTGAAGGTGTCGGCTATCAAGTGGAATGCCATGCGTGGTTTACGCTTTTCATAAAGGACTGAATAAACACAGTTGAGGATGGGCATCTCCACATTTACGGTGTTGGCGTTGATGTCGTGGATGCATTTTGTGCCGTAATAGCCCTCTGCCACCATCTCCATCTCCATCTTTGCGGCTCTGACACTGTAGCCTTTACCCAGCATTGCGCCCAGATTGTGGTTGCGTGAGAAGGGGCTGTAGCAGGTCACGAGCAGGTCGCCCAGATAGGCCGAGCGGCAAATGTCGCGCTCCATGGGGGCGATGGCATCGACAAAACGACGCATCTCGCGGATAGCGTTGCACACGAGCATAGCCTTGAAATTGTCACCGGCTTTCATACCGCTTACCATTCCGGAGGCGATGGCGTAGACGTTTTTCAGCACAGCTCCATATTCTATACCGGCCACGTCGTCGGAGACAATTGTCTTCATCCGTTGGCCTGCGATCTGATCGCAGAAAAGACGGCTCTTCTCCTCATTATGGCAGCCGATGGTGAGATAGCTCAGATGGTCGAGCGCCACCTCCTCAGCATGACATGGACCGCCGATCACGAGGAGGTTCTCATCCTTGCAGCCGAAGCGTTGGGCCAGCCAGTCGGTGAGAATCATATTCTCATCCGGCACTATACCCTTCACTGCCGAGACTATATTCTTGCCTGATATATCGATGTGTATCGGCAACAACTCGCTTTTGACGTAAGGGGAGGGCACTGCCACCACCAGGGTGTCGGCTTTGGAGACCGCTTCATTGATATCGGAGGTGAAGTCGATACGGGCGGTGTCGAAAGTGACGTCGCTGAGATATACCGGATTACGGCCGTATTTGATAAATTCCTCGATTCGCTCCGGCTTACGGATATACCAGATGATACGGTCGTTGTTGAGGAGCAGGAGCTTGGCCAGCGCGGTGGCCCAGCTTCCTGATCCTATAACTGCTATTTTACCGAGCGAGCCCATCTTATTCGGCCTCCTTCGCCTCCCCGCTCTCCTCTTTGGCTTGTTTCTTCTCCGGACGCATCTGCGGGAAGAGAAGCACCTCCTGGATTGCCTCCTGGCCGGTCATGAGCATTGTGAGACGG
Source organism: uncultured Porphyromonadaceae bacterium (assembly GCA_947178685.1). The sequence goes on along the minus strand of CAMWZE010000182.1, from coordinate 1,974 downwards.
TCCATGCCTATGCCCATGCCCGATGTGGGAGGCATGCCATATTCAAGAGCACGGATAAAGTCGCCGTCGATGATCATAGCTTCGTCATCCCCCTTGTCGGCAAGACGCATCTGCTCTACGAATCGCTCATACTGGTCGATCGGGTCGTTGAGCTCAGAGTAGGCATTGGCAAGCTCCTTGCCATTCACCATAAGCTCGAAGCGCTCTGTAAGCTCCGGATTCTCGCGGTGACGCTTTGTGAGGGGCGACATCTCGATGGGATAATCGATGATGAAGGTGGGCTGAATGTAGCTGCCCTCGCATTTCTCGCCGAAGATCTCGTCGATAAGCTTACCTTTACCCCAGGCATCCTCAACCTCGATACCCTCCTGTTTGCAGAAGGCGCGGAGCTCCTCCTCAGTCTTGCCGGTGATGTCGAAGCCTGTCTTCTCAAGAATAGCCTCAGTCATTGTCACGCGGGGGAAGGGAGCCTTGAAAGATACGGTATGGTCGCCTATCTTCACCTCATCGGTGCCGTTTACAGCTACGCAAATCTTCTCGAGGAGCTTCTCTGTGAACGACATCATCCATTTGTAGTCCTTATAAGCCACATAGATCTCCATACAGGTGAACTCCGGATTGTGGGTGCGGTCCATACCCTCGTTACGGAAATCCTTGGCAAACTCATACACACCATCGAAACCACCCACGATGAGACGCTTGAGGTAAAGCTCGTTGGCTATACGCAGATAGAGGGGTATGTCAAGGGCGTTATGATGAGTGATGAACGGACGCGCCGATGCGCCACCGGGGATAGCCTGAAGAATCGGAGTCTCCACCTCCATTATACCATGGTCGTTGAAGTATTCGCGCATGGTGTTGAATATCTTCGTGCGCTTGAGGAATATATCTTTTATACCCTTGTTGACCACGAGGTCAACATAACGCTGGCGGTAACGCTGTTCAGGGTCGGTGAAAGCATCATATGCCTTGCCATCTTTCATCTTCACTACCGGGAGTGGACGCAGGCTCTTGGAGAGCACGGTTATCTCCTGAGCATGGATCGAGATCTCGCCCATCTGTGTGCGGAACACGTAGCCCTTCACTCCGATAAAGTCGCCTATGTCGAGAAGTTTCTTGAAGACAACGTTATACATATCCTTGTCTTCGCCGGGGCAGAGGTCATCGCGGCTCACATAGACCTGTATGCGGCCCTCGGCATCCTGAAGCTCCATGAAAGAAGCCTTGCCCATGATGCGGCGGCTCATGATACGTCCTGCCACAGTCACCTCGCGGCGGCTCTCTTCATCGTCTTTGAAGTTCTCTTTAATTTCGGCAGAATGCCCAGTCACTGTGTATTCGGCTGCGGGATAGGGCTCTATGCCACGGTCGCGGAGTGCCTGCATACTCTTGCGGCGTACTATCTCCTGTTCTGAAAGTTCTTGATTTGCCATAATTGCAAATATGGTATAATTTGATAAAAATTCAAATCGGGTATTATCCGGGTAATTAAACTGCAAATTTAACAAAAAAACGCGAAACATCGCTGATGTTCCGCGTTTTTTGACTTAATGTGTCGCTGTTTATGATTCCGGGGCAATGGCTTTGGTGATCCGGATGAAGTCTTCTACACCAAGACGCTCCGGACGTTGCTTCAGAATCTCGTCTTCAAGCAGAGGGTTTCCTGCCGGGATAAGGGTGGCGAGGGAGTTGCGCAGAGTCTTGCGGCGTTGTCCGAAGGCTGTCTTCACCACCGTCTTGAAAAGCTTCTCGCTGCAACCGAGGTCTGTGCGCGAGTTGCGGGTAAGCCTGAGCACGCCGCTCATCACTTTCGGTGGAGGATTGAACACTCCGGGGGAGACGTTGAAGAGATATTCGCAGTCATACCACGCCTGCAGAAGCACGGAAAGTATGCCGTAGACCTTCGAGCCTGGCTTGGAACAGATTCTTTCCGCCACCTCTTTCTGGAGCATACCGGCAACCACAGGAATCTTC
>CAMWZE010000181.1 GCA_947178685.1 uncultured Porphyromonadaceae bacterium | reverse complement strand
CCGTTTTCTGACCTACTGAGAAGAAGCGGATGGGACGTTATGCAGAAGAGCTTGAACGGATGATTTCTCCTGAAGGGACATATCCGGTGACAGGACGATCCATCACCTATCGTTTCGGCTCGCTCCATGCCTTGAGTGCCGCCGCATTACTCGGTCTCCTCCCCGAGCATCTTGATCCGGCACAGGTAAGGACAGCGATGACTGCTGTAATCGACCGTCAACTCATGTATCCTGACACGTTTGACGAAAACGGATGGCTTACAGTCGGATTCACCGGCTCTCAGATCGATATGTCGGAAGACTATATCAACACCGGCTCTGAATATCTAATTTGCGCCGGCTTCTGTGCGCTCGGACTCCCTGAGAATGATCCTTTCTGGAGTAATCCCTATGCCGACTGGTCGTCGAAAAAAGCCTGGACAAATCAAAAAATGGTGCGTGACCATGCGCTATGACCGAAATAAATGGCTGATTCCATAGCCGGATAAAATTCGACTGACAGGGTATGCCACAAGTGAAGTGACTGTGGCATACCCTGTTTAATTTCTATTTCCCTCGCGGGTCTCTTTCGGAGACACGCCAAATGTATCCTTATAACATTTGGAAAAATATGCCAGCGACGAGAAGCCTACGGCATAGGCTATCTCGCCTACATTCTTTTCTGAATTCAGAAGCATGGTTTTGGCTCTATGCAGACGCATGTTTCTTACCAACTCCACAGGAGTATAGTTGGTGATAGCCTTTATCTTTCTTGTGAATTGTGACTGTCCCAAACCCATGGCTGATGCAATTTCCGAAACCTGAATATCCGGATCGGATATCCGATTCTCTACAATTTCAACAAAACGGCTGTAAAACTCACTCTCCACATCATTAGGACGATAGGAGGGTTGCCGAAGTCTGTTATGCTTAGCAGTATCCTCCGTTACGACACTATCACCATCTTTCCCCATTTTATAAGATGCACCCTGCTTTTCCGTGACTCCACCCTTGAAACTCCAGCTTTGATACAGCTCCCTTATAAGCCTACGATTAGCAAGAAGATTGCGGCATCGTGCCGTGAGCACACCGAGATTAAACGGTTTGGACAGATATGCATCAGCTCCATGTTCATATCCGGCTATACGTTGCTCATCCTGAGTGCAAGCCGTTAGCATGAGAACCGGAATATGAGAGGTCGAAACCTCCTCCTTGATAGCTTTCACACTTTCAAGACCATCCATCACCGGCATCATAACATCACATATGATAATATCCGGCACATACTTCGTGGCCATACGCAATCCCTGAAGTCCGTCGGAGGCTGTCAATACATTATATTCATCTGCCATCTGGCCGCTGATCAGAGTGCGGATATCTGCATTATCATCTATCACAAGCAACGTGGGCCTCTCATCCCCCTCTCTTTTTACATCCACTGCCACCGGGGAAAGCTCAAGCTCCACATCCTCATGTGTGATATGACTTTGTATAGACGCACGCTTCTCTGTATGCCTCACCGGAAATGTAACGGTAAAGGCACTCCCCTCCCCTTTCTCACTCTCCACAGAAATAGCTCCGCCATGAAGCTCCACAAAAGCCTTGGTCAGCGCCAAGCCAATCCCTGATCCTTTCGGATTTGCACCTTCTGCCTGATAGAAACGGTCGAAGATTTTCTCTATCTCAGAACGATCAATGCCACAACCCGAATCTCTCACCGTATAACTCATCTGCGACGTACTGCAACGAAACTCCACACAGATTGAGCCATTGTCCGGCGTATGCTTGAAAGCGTTGCTCATCAGATTGAAAAAAACTCGCTCCATCTTCTCTACATCCACCGCACATTCTGTGGTTCCGGATATTTCTTTACTCCGGACATCATCTGATGGATAGTTGGCACCTTTGGTTTCATGTTTAATATCTTTCCCCTCCTCTTTAATATGCAGACGTATGTGGCGCTTTCGTGCAACTTCGCGGAATGAGTCGGTCCAGTCTTTAAGCAATTGTCCGAAATCCGCTTCACTCAGACGTAGTTCACTCTTCCCATTCTCATATTTTCTGAAGTCGAGTATCTGGTCGATAAGACGTCGGAGAATACCGACATTTTTCTTTGTCAGCTCCATCAGTGCCCGTCCTCTTTCACTGAGACCCGGTTCGGTGTCAACGTTTTCAACCGGTCCCGCTATCAGAGTGAGCGGTGTGCGAAGATCGTGCGAGACATTGGTGAAGAATGTCAGTTTGGAACGGGTGGCCTCACTCAGCTGACTATAAAGCGCCTCCTGCTTCTCTTTCTCCTCCTGCAGTTGCCTGTTCGACTCCTTCAGCTCCCTCTGGTTATTCTCGAGCTGAATCTGCTTCTCCTCCAATTCTTTTTGGTGCTGACGCCTCACATTAATGCTTCGGAGCAAAACAAACACAAAACCCGACAATAGCACTACAATAGCCACAAAAGCCCATAGAAGCATCTTTTGTGTGGAATATCGTTTCAGCTCCTGATCAATCTTCTCATTAAGCATCAATACTTTTGACGTACCGCTCCTGAGAAGTGTGTCTTGCGACAAGAGAATGTCTGCATTTGAGGAATCAACCGGCGACAAGGGAGCCACGCGGTTAATTCGCTCGTAGGGTTCTCCGTTGAGTATCGCCAACGCTATCTTTAGCAAGCGCTGCCCTTCCGTGGGATAAAGAAATGTAGCCGTCAGCTTACCTTCCGACACATATTTTATCCCTTGATCGGGAAATCCGTCAATTCCTATAATCACCACATCCTCTCTTCCGATTTTTTTCAAGGCTTCATACGCTCCCAAGCCCATATGGTCGGTGTGGGCGAAAACCATATTTATCTCCGGATGCACACGCATCACAGAATCTGTAAGCCACTCGGCCCGACCGTTGTCCCATTCGCCAAACACAGAGGCCACCACCTCCATTTCCGCATTTCCCTTTACACCGTCGGTAAAACCATCATGACGCAACTGTGCGGGTGAAGCAGACTCCGGACCGCGAATCTCGAGAATCTTCCATGGTCCCTTACCATAAGAGATCAGATAATCCGTCACACCTTTTCCCAGCTTGTAGTTGTCTACTTCCATATGGGCCGTAAAGCGGTCGCTGTCTGTCATTCTGTCAAAAGTAACAACCGGTATCCCTTTCTTCGCAGCTTCATCCACCACTCCGGCAAGTGGAGTTGACTCATTCGGAGCCAATATGATCAGATCATAGTTATTATTAATGAAATATCTAACATCCTCCTGTTGACGTTTCGAGTCATTATCGGCATTACGGATGTCGAGTTCCACATCAGGATGATTGAGAAGTTCCATCTGGAGGTCGAGGTTGATCTGCTCTCTCCAGCTGTCGCCGCTACATTGCGACACACCGATTTTATACCGTGGCTTACGTTCACCTCCACAGCCTACAAGCATAACCATAGATATCATTACCACAGAAAAGGACAAAAGAATGGTCATGAACCGGTTTGTCACAAGCAACGTTGATCTCATACTTTGAATTTAATATTTCCGGCAAATATAACTTATTTCCTGAATATCTGCAAAAACACCCCGTTGCAAATGCATTTGCAACGGGGTGTTTTTCAAAATAGGTCGTGGAATTTTTTGTCACCATCGCTCCAGTGATGATCTTTCGGGAACGGTTGGCCGCCCCATGCCTTCTGGGAAGTCCAGGGCTTCGCGGCATCACTCCAGAATGGATGGGTTGCCGGTAGTCCGAGCGGCATGAAGGCCAATGAGGTCATATAGAGTGAACCGTTGTTGGTGTACCAATCCGCCACATTCGGCTGACGCCCGGCAAACCCGATTGTAAGGAATCCACCCTCATTGAAATTCTCCTTACCGTCAAACATACGGTGCATCACTGCCGTAAGAGCTGCCCGTGCCTGCCCCGGAGTCACACCGGCCGGTAGCTTGTCATACCATGCCATGAGTGCCAATGGCTGCATAGTGGCCATACGGTAAGGTATGGAACGTCCGAACACGGGGAATGTGCCCTCCGGAGAGATCAGACGTTCGAGCACCAAGGCATATTTCTGAGTGCGCTTGAGTGCGCGCTCATGATAATTCTTATAATGTATGCGTGTATACTTATTGGCATCCTTCATATTCTGAAGTGTCTCAAGATACATAGGATGGAAAACGTAGCTACTGTAATAGTCAAAGGCAAACTCAGGACCGTCGGCATACCATCCGTCGCCAGTATACCATTCCTCTGTCTTTCGGATAGCCGAGTTTATACGGTATTCATCGTGAGGAGCACCGGCTTTAGCCAGAAAACTCTCAATTGTAGATGAAAAGAGAAGCCAGTTGGTGTAAGGTGGATCCACGCGACGCAACTGTGTGAATTCCTCTATATAACGGTCTTTTGTCTTTTGATCAAGCGGCTCCCAGAGAGCATCGTAACCCCTGATGAAGCTTTCCGCCACATATGCCGCATCCACGAGACTCTGTCCATGTCCGCGCCAGGCGAGATAGTCGGGGCTATCAGGATCAACAGCGTGGGCATATGCCGTCAGAGCCATCTCACGAAGCTCGGAACGTTTGCGTCCCTCATCGGTGCCGTCATCGGGAAGTGCCAGCCAAGGTGCTATTCCGGCCATAAGACGTCCGAAGGTCTCCATATAAGTCACACTCTTGTCTCGTCCGTCCCAGTTCGGGCTCACCTCAACCTGCATCACTTTCTGCAACTTACCCTCCGCCATATTACTGAGCACCGGATGAGCTATCTTATAGGCGAGATCGCTCCA
>CAMWZE010000180.1 GCA_947178685.1 uncultured Porphyromonadaceae bacterium | reverse complement strand
CTGTGAGGTAAACTCCCTATTGCGCGGTGGCTATATTCACGACGGTGAATACGCGAGACGTAACGGACACCGCGGCATCTGCTCCGAATCGGAATGGGGAGAGATTGAACGTGACATCCGTCTCGCTGAAGAGACAGGATGCCGCCTGCACGTTTGCCATATATCAACTAAGGAGAGCGTCGACCTCATCCGTAAAGCCAAGGCGCGCGGGGTGAAGGTGACATGCGAGACCGGTCCTCACTATCTTACTTTCTCCGACAATGATCTCCGTGAGGAGGGACGTTTCAAGATGAACCCACCCATACGGGCTATTGAAGACCGCGAAGCGCTTCGCGAAGGCATAGCCGACGGAACAATCGATGTAATCGCCACTGACCACGCCCCTCACTCTGCTTCAGAGAAGAGCAAAGGTCTCGAAAAAAGTGCTATGGGTGTGGTGGGTCTCGAAACCGCGTTCCAGGCCGTATATACTACTATGGTTAAACCGGGACTGATCTCTTTCGAGCGACTGATTGAGGTGATGTCGATAAACCCGCGCCGAATCCTTGGCTTGCCAATGGCTTCCGGACCATATCCAACCGACTACCCCGTGACATCCGGCCCTCGTCAAAATGACCCCGCCGATCTCACAATTCTCTCAACAGAGGGAACATACACGGTCGATGCCTCAAAATTCCTCTCGAAGGGTCATGCCACTCCTTACGATGGTCTCACCCTGTCGGGACACGTAGACGCTACCATCTTCTCCGGTCGCATCTCCCCCAACAAGGCCTGACCCTCCCGCAAATTACAGTCAGTCAGACCTCTCTACAAATGGCTGCGGACCATAATGACAAAATCACAACAAAATAAACCATCAAACCAAGCACTGATGCTTTCGAATACAAAAAAACTTGTACTTGAAGACGGCCGCGAATTTCCCGGAATTGGCTTCGCCGCCGACACCGAAAGAGTAGGCGAACTCGTATTCAACACATCTATGGTGGGCTATCAGGAGATCCTGTCCGATCCCTCTTATGCCGACCAGATTATCGTCATGACTTATCCTCTTATCGGAAACTATGGAATAACCGATGAGGACTATGAGACCAAGTTCCCATCAATCGGAGGCATGATAGTGAAGGAGAACAACGACTCCCCTTCCAACTTCCGCTACACCAAGACCCTGGCCGAAGTGCTCGAAGAGAACGACATCCCGGCTATAAGCGGTCTCGACACCAGAATGCTTACGCGCATTCTCCGCGATGCAAGGGGCATTCGTGCCATTATTACTGATATCGACACCCCCACCGAAGAGGCTGTGGAAAAGATCAAGGCGGTGAAACGTCCCACTAACCTCGTAAGCCGTGTGAGCTGCAAGAAACGCTGGTTTGCCCGTACCGCCAACTACCAATATGACATTGTGGCAATCGACTGCGGCATGAAATACAATATGGTACGCAGCCTTAACGCCCATAACTGCAACGTCACTGTCGTGCCCTGGAACACAACCGCCGAGCAGATTCTCGCCTTCAACCCCGACGGGGTGCTCATTTCAAACGGACCCGGCTCGCCGGAAGATGTCCCGGAGGTGGTGGAGACAATCCGACAGCTGCGTGGTCGTGTGCCTATGTTCGGAATATGCCTCGGTCATCAGCTCATAGCCCTCGCATATGGCGCCAAGATCGGCATGATAAATCCGGGACATCGCGGAGGCAACCATCCTGTGAAGGAGCTTACAACCGGTAAAGTGCTCATCACAAGCCAGAACCATGGCTATGCCGTGATTCCCGAATCGGTAAACGGCACACCCCTTGAGATAACTCACGTCAACCTTCTCGACAACACTGTCGAGGGTTGTCGTTGCCTCGACGACAAGGTGATATCCGTGCAGTTCCACCCAGAGAGCGCACCCGGACCACAAGACTCAATATATCTCTTCGACGAGTTTATAAAGATGATCCCTCCAACAGCCAAATAAAATATTTTAGCTCAACCAAGAAAGATATGCCGAAACGTACTGATATAAAGAAAGTAATGGTAATTGGCTCCGGCCCGATCGTTGTGGGGCAGGCTGCTGAGTTCGACTATGCAGGCACACAGGCTTGCACAGCCCTTAAGGAAGAGGGATACGAGGTGGTTCTCGTCAACTCCAACCCTGCCACAATCATGACCGACCCGGAAATCGCCCACAAGGTCTATATGGAGCCCCTCACTCTTGAATATGTGGCGAAGATTGTGCGCTATGAGCGTCCGGACGCTATTGTGCCGGGTCTCGGCGGACAGACCGGTCTTAATCTCGCTGTGCAGCTCGCCAAGAAGGGTGTGCTCGAAGAGTGTGGCGTAGAGATACTCGGCACCTCTTTCGATTCTATCGAGCGTGCCGAAGACCGTGAGCTCTTCAAGGAGCTATGCGAGAGCATCGGTGAGCCGGTGCTCCCCTCCGATGTGGCCACAAGTATTGAACATGCTGTGGAGATAGCCGGGAAAATAGGATACCCGGTTATCTTGCGTCCGGCCTTCACCCTCGGTGGCACAGGTGGTGGCTTCGCCGACAACGAGACTGAATTGCGCGAGATGATGCGCACGGCTCTCGATCTCTCTCCGGTGCATCAGGTGCTTGTGGAGAAAAGTATCAAGGGCTTCAAGGAGATTGAGTTTGAGGTGATGCGCGACGCCAACGACACTGTCATCGCTATCTGTTCGATGGAGAATCTCGACCCGGTGGGTGTGCATACCGGCGACTCTATCGTGGTGGCTCCGGCTCAAACCCTCTCCAATAAGGAATATCAGCTTCTGCGTGACAGTGCCCTGAAACTTATCCGCGCACTAAAGATTGAGGGTGGATGCAACGTACAGTTCGCTCTCGATCCCCTTTCGTTCGACTATTATCTGATTGAGGTGAATCCCCGCGTGTCTCGTTCATCGGCTCTCGCATCCAAGGCTTCGGGTTATCCCATCGCCCGCGTCAGCGCCAAGATCGCCGTGGGTCTCCACCTCGATGAGATCGACCTGGGGCATGTGCCTGCAAGTTTCGAACCCGCTCTCGACTATGTGGTTACAAAGATTGCCCGTTTCCCCTTCGATAAGTTTGCCGACGCATCCAACGAACTCGGCACTCAGATGAAGGCCACCGGCGAGGTAATGAGCATAGGACGAACCATGGAGGAGTCGCTCCTGAAAGCCGTACGCTCTCTCGAAACGGGTGTATGCCATCTACAGCATAAGAAATTCGACAATATGCCCACCAATGAGATTCTCGAATACATTCGCCATGCAACCGACGACCGCATCTATGCCCTCGCCGAACTGCTGCGACGTGATGTAGACGCGGGGCATATATACAACCGCACCAAGATCGACATGTTCTTCCTCGATAAGATCAAGAGCATCGTTGATTTTGAGAAGACCTTGAAAGAGAAGCCTCTGGACATCGACACGCTCCGCGATGCCAAGCGCATGGGATTCAGCGACAAATATATCGGGAGCGTCTGGGGAAAGACTGAGGCGGAGATATACCTCATGCGTAAGGACGCCGGAATTATGCCATCATATAAGATGATTGACTCCTGCGCATCGGAATTTCATGCCAAGACAAATTATTTCTACTCAACCTACGAATCGGAGAACGAGTCGGTGCCCACCGACCGTAAGAAGATAGTAGTGCTCGGTTCAGGCCCCATCCGCATTGGACAGGGCGTGGAGTTCGACTATTCCACCGTACATGCCATCTGGTCGATCCGTAAGGCCGGGTACGAAGCTATAATCATCAACAATAACCCGGAGACCGTATCAACCGACCACACCACAGGCGACAAACTATATTTCGATCCCCTCACTGTGGAGGATGTGATGAATGTGCTCGACCTCGAGAAGCCTGAGGGTGTGATCGTTTCCCTCGGTGGACAGACTGCTATCAACCTTGCGGAACCACTCGCGGCTCTCGGTGCGCCGATTATCGGCACCGGCATCGAAGCTATACGCAATGCGGAAGACCGTGGCTGCTTCGAGGCTATCATGGAGAAGCTCGGAATACCTCAGCCTGAAGGTGTGGCAGTCACCGATATCGATGCCGGTGTGGCTGCGGCGGCCCGGATAGGCTATCCCGTGCTCGTACGCCCGAGCTATGTGCTCGGCGGACGCGCCATGCAGATTGTAAGCAACGAGCAACAGCTCCGCCACTACCTCCACACCGCAGTGGAGATCAACGTGGAGCATCCCGTGCTCGTAGACAAATATATCATGGGAAAGGAGCTCGAGGTTGATGCCGTGTGCGACGGTGAGAACGTGTTCGTGCCGGGCATCATGGAGCATGTGGAGCACACTGGCGTGCATTCAGGCGACTCTATCAGCGTCTACCCCACATTCAGCGTATCGCCCGAGGTGAAACGTACGATTCTTGACTACACCGTGCGTCTCGGACGTGAAATCGGCATAATCGGACTCTACAACATACAGTTTATCGTAGATTCCAAGGATAATGTATACGTTATTGAGGTCAATCCTCGTTCTTCTCGTACAGTGCCTTTCCTCTCGAAAGCCACAGGTGTGCCTCTGCCCCACATCGCCACCCTGGTGATGCTCGGACAATCTCTGCCGGAGCAAGGGATCACCACACTCTGTCCTGAAGAGAAGAAGCGCTGGTTTGTGAAGACGCCGGCCTTCTCGTTCGCTAAGCTCCGCGGAATGGACTCTTATCTCTCTCCGGAGATGAAGTCTACCGGAGAGGCTATCGGCTACGATAAGTCGCTCAAACGTGCCTTATACAAGAG
>CAMWZE010000179.1 GCA_947178685.1 uncultured Porphyromonadaceae bacterium | reverse complement strand
GGTCTCTACTCAAACATCGGACGCAGCCGCTACAACTACTCCGGAAAGATCGATGCCGATCTGTTTCCCGGTTTAACCGCATCCGTTGACTTCACCGGCTCTGTATCCGACTATAAGAATACAAGCTATGCCACTCTTGACGAAGCCTACACATATTCGCCACTACAGGTGCTCCGCTTCACCAACGGACAGCTTGCAAGCATCGAAGGGGCCAATCCCCTCGTTGCAATGGAGGGATTAGGCGGCTACACCAAAGAGGGTAGCGATTTCCACACGGTGAGCGCCGTGCTACGATATGACATACCTCTGCTGAAAGGTCTGCAGGTATACCTGCGCGGCACAATGGATTTCAATCATATAAACACCACCATCTACAATAAGCCGGTGGATCTCTATACCTACGACGCACTAACCGGAACCTTTGCGGTAGATCCGAGCACCGTCTATCCTGAAGCCAAGATTACAATGAGCGAGCGCTTCCAGCGCGTGAAGAATAAGCTTATCGAGGCGGGTATCACCTACAACAACACTTTTGACGAGAAACACGACGTCTCTGCCACCATCGTGGCCAACTATCAGGAGTATAACAATAAATCTCTTCGGGGCCTTAATAATAATAAGCCCGGAGCCCTTCCTGAAGTAATTGGCAGCGCGTCAACCGAAGTCTCTATATTCGGCAACGAGTATTACACCCAACGCGCCTCTCTTGTAGGACGTGCAACCTACGGCTTCAGCAACCGGTATTTCGCTGAATTCAGCTTCCGTGTGGATGGTTCCACTCGTTTCGCTCCCGGCAAACGATGGGGGTTCTTCCCCACCGTGTCGGCCTCCTGGGTGATAAGCAATGAAGAATTCTTCAAGAATGTATCTCCCTCCGCTATCTCGCAGGCTAAGATAAGAGCGTCGGCCGGCATACTCGGTGATGACGGTGAATCCAGCGACTTCAGTTATTACCAGAGCTACAACACTACCAACAGTGAGGGTTATAACTTCGGAGGGGTATGGATTCCCACACTGATACCCTCAATATCATCATTCCCTAACCCGGATCTCACCTGGGGTAGATCAAAAGACTACAATCTCGGAGTAGATCTCGGATTCTGGAACAACCGCGTCACTGCATCTGTGGAACTTTATCAACGCACACGCACACATATGGTGACCGACGCACGCGACCAGCTCTTCCCGCCCTCAGTGGGCACGGGAGGTGTAAAGGCTCTTGTCAATTCGGGCAAAGTGCGCTATCGAGGCGTAGATTTCACTATACGCCACATGAATCAGATTGGTGATCTCCACTACAACCTCTCTTTCAATATCGGCACGAGCGACAACATCGTGCTCGACTGGGACGACGAGTCTACGCTACCCGAAAATCAGCGTCGCAAGGGGAAGGCCTACAGCATCTGGAATCTTTATGAGGCTGCCGGAATCTTCCAAAGCGAGGAGGAGATTCGCAACTGGCCTGATCAGGACGGATTTGGCAATTCCACACTACGGCCCGGCGATATCAAATATGTGGATCAGGACAACGACGGAAAAGTCACTATCACCGATAAAGTCTTTGTCAAGAATGCATCTCTTCCCGACGTAAGCTATGGATTCGGGTTCGGAGCTGAATGGAAGGGGCTTTACTTCAATGCCCAGTTTGCCGGTATGGGTGGATACTCTCAGAAAGTCAATGAGCTTTACACTCTGGAGAGCGGCTCTCTCCAACGATTCCAGAACTATCATCTTACCGATACCTGGACACCGGAAAATCCTGATGCCTCCTATCCCCGCATAAAATTTGCATCTTCAAGCGACAATAACCGCTTCGACAGCACATTCTGGCTCAAGAGCTGTAGCTTCCTCCGTCTCAAGGCTGTCACCATCGGATACAGGGTGCCCTCCCATCTGTTGCGCCGGAGCCACATCTCCACCATCGACATAGCCCTCCAGGGTTCGAATCTTCACACATGGTCGTCGCTCGACGACGGAATGGATCCGGAAGTGCTAAGAGGATATCCCATCACCCGTGGCTACGGTGTCTCTCTCACATTCGGTTTCTAAATCTCCCATTAACATTATGATAAAAAAGATATATAGTCTGTTGGCAGCTCTATTGATGATGGTCACTACCACATCTTGCGACGGTCTCTTCCGCGATGCTCCTTTCGACAAGCTTGCGGAAAACGAGATATGGACAAGCGAGCTGCTGCTAAATGAATATACAGCCAGATGGTATCGCAACATGGATAACGGATTCTACATCCTTGTCTCGACAATAGTCAAGAATCTCGGTGAGGAATTCGATCCATGGTATGGCGATCAGATCACAGTGGGGCGAAGCGATTGGTATCAGGCCGGTTACGGTGATATCCTCAAAGGTTCGCAGCTCACCCTCAACAACCGTGGCAAGCTTCTCTGGGAAAACTACTATACCCAGATACGCTCCATCAACACCCTTATGGAGCAGGAGAGGGTTCTGCCCGAAAAGATAAGGACCCGCCTTATGGGTGAGGCCCATTTCTTCCGCGCATATTATTATTATCTTCTGCTACGCCGGTTCGGTGGCTCGCTACTTATCGATCACACCTACAACCCTGTGGCGGCTGAGGAGAAATTCTCCCGCGCAAGCTACGAGGAGATGGTGGATTTCATAACCGAAGAGGCTGAGAAGGCCGCCGATCTTCTCCCGGAAGATTACGAGCCTTCAATGATAGGACGTGCCACCAAAGGCGCCGCCCTAATGCTGAAAGCCAAAACATATTTCTGGGCCTCCGGTGTGCATTATCAGAATGCCGGCGAGTCTTATCTCGGTTTCCCGGACGACCGTTCCATGGATATGCTCAATCTGGCTGCCAAGGAATATGACCGTGTTATGGCTCTGAACTGCTATGGACTCATTGAGATTCCGGCCACCGATAAGGATGGTGTTGTGCAGGCATACCGCGAAATTTTCCTTACTAAGAACTCCAAGGAGTCTATCTGGGAAGTGCAGCATAGCGAAAACGGCGACTTCATATATGGCTTCGGTCATAAACTCGACCGCGATGCCGCCCCGCCGTCGCTCACAGGTGTGAACTGTGCCTACAACCCCACTCAGAATCATGTGGATGAGTATCGCATGGAAAATGGCAAACTGATCACTGATCCGTCATCCGGCTACAATGCGGCTGAGCCTTTCGAGGGTCGCGACTGGCGATTCTATGCCAACGTGCTATATGACGGAGCCACATGGAAAGGCACTGTGCTCGACATTCACTACCGCAACATCGACGGTAAGAATGTGCCCGGAAAAGACCTTACTGCCTATGGCGCTTCCACCACAGCCTCTATCACAAGAACCGGCTATTATATGGCTAAGTTCCTGCGTGAGAGCCAGCAGATCAACAACGATGAAACCTATGCGAGCACACAGAATTATATTATCTGGCGCTATGCCGAGCTTCTGCTCGATTATGCAGAGATCGACTTCAAGAACGGCCGTATCTCTGATGCTCTCGACAAAGTAAATCAGATACGCCGCCGTGTACATATGCCGGAGCTTACAACCCTCACCTGGGACGACATAATGAACGAACGCCGTGTGGAACTCGCTTTTGAGAAAACCACCTACTGGGACCTCTTCCGCTACGGCACCGCTGAAAAGGTGATGTGTGGCTCTACCAATCCTCTGCGCGGATGCCGCGTGGTGTATGATGCACAGGGCAACAAATCCACTATCACCAACCGTATAGTCAACGGCCAGAATAATAATACCCGTAATTTCAATCCCCGCCAGTATTATTATCCCATCGCCTGGGACGACGTGAGATATCACGGCATTCCTCAGAATCCTGACTGGTCAGAAATCTGATCATGTATATATATTTTTATTCAATAACTTTTTTTTCTATGAAAAAATCATTACTAACCTCAATGCTCGCGGTTGCTGCAATTTCAATGAACGCACAGACAGCCGCCACTTTCAACTTCTTTGACCCCGCTGACTGCGATGCTGACGGCTGGCTCTGGCTCGACACTCCCGAGAAGATCGCTAAGTATGTGGGTCCCGACAAGAAACTCAAGCTCGTGAACGCCCCCTACGAGATTGAAGATCCCGAATTCCCGGGTGAGATGGTATATCCGGAGAGCACTACCGACCCCTACATCAAGGGCTATAACAACAAGGGCGAGCAGGGTGGCGAAGGCTCTAAGACCGGTGCCATCATTCTTCCCGCAGCCGAGGAGCATCATGCTTTCTGGGGCGACCATGGCGGTGCAATTCTCGTGAACATGCCCGACTGTGCCACATTCGATGTATATCTCTCGCAGGAACTCCCCGACACCTATACCTGGCTCGAGGTAGGTAAGGGATACTTCGGAGCTGACGAACTCCAGTACCTCTGGAATGAGGAGGAACCCGACAAAACATGGGATGGTTCAGGCAAACCCCTCACCACCGACTATATCGCATGGGATATGAATATCCAGGATCATCTTCGTGACATCTCTTTTGGTGACGGCGACTGGTATAGCTTCCATGGTGAAAAGGGCAACCCCCGTTCTGCTCTCTTCGGCAACTATTCACTCTGCCCCATGCTTGTACAGGGCATCCGCATCTTCACCTATACAGATGTAAGTCTTGATCAGAGCTCTGTCGAGGCTATCGGTGCCGACGCAGTGATCAGCATCAACGGCAAGACCGTCACCACTTCTGCTCCTGCCGAGATCAACGTCTACACCATCTCAGGTGCGAAGGTTGCCTCTGCCTACGGCACATCTCTCGAT
>CAMWZE010000178.1 GCA_947178685.1 uncultured Porphyromonadaceae bacterium | reverse complement strand
ATGCACAATGCATAATTTCTAATTCATTATGCATTGTGCATTATGAATTATGAATTATCGTAGTCTCACTGCCTTGTCCATATCGCCATAGTCGAGGTTCTCACCCCCCATGCCCCATATGAACATATAGTTGCTTGTGCCGGCCGCGCAATGCACGCTCCATTCCGGTGAGATCACAGCCTGCTCGGTATCCATCCAGATAAGACGGTTCTCCTGAGGCTCTCCCATGATATGGCATATACGGTTACCCTCCGGCACATTGAAATAGTAATATGCCTCCACGCGGCGGTCGTGGGTATGAGCCGGCATAGTGTTCCATACACTGCCCGTCTGAAGCTCAGTCAAGCCCATCTGAAGCTCACAGGGTCCCTCCTCAAGCACATTGTTCACGATAAGCTGATTGATCACGCGGTCGTTGCTCTCGGCCAATGAACCGGCATGCATGCTGTTGGCCTTGATTGTACCCTTACGGCCATCGATGCTCACAAGCTGAGTCTTGTAATGCTTATGTGCGCGTGTGGAGTTGATATACATCTTGGCAGGGTTCTTAGGATCCTTGCTGCGGAAAGTAACCTTCTTGTTACCCTGACCCACATAAAGGGCATCCTTGAAGTTGAGTTCATAATCCTTGCCATCGACATTCACGATACCCACACCGGGCCCCGTGTTGATCACACCGAGCTCACGGCGCTGGAGGAAATACTCCGCCTTGAGCGGATCGATAGTCTCCAGCTCAAGGGTCTTGTTCACCGGCATCACGCCACCATATATAAGGCGGTCGTAAAGAGTGTATGTAAGATTGATCTCATCAGGCGCCATCACCTTCTCCATGAGAAAATGAGAACGCAGCTGGTCGGTGTCATAATGCTTCACGTCGTCAGGATGACAGGCGCGCACAATCTGATAGTTTGTCTGTGCGGCCATGCCAAGAGCCGAGGCCGCCATAATCAGTGATGCTAAAAATTTTTTCATGATTACTATGTCTGAGTTAATTATATTTCTTTATGGAAATTCAATGTGAGTCCGGACTACCGGGTTCTATATCTATAATACGCTTCAAGCGTCAGAATTACTCAATCGCCCGAATCAGCAAAAGCATAATCGTCCCGATAGTCCTGATCAATAAAAGTAATGAGTTGGTTGATTTCTTCAATCGGCAAAAGTAATGAATTTCTCTTTAAACTACATTATAAAGCTGCATAAACTTTTTATTTCTCCGTATATATACAGCATTCACCCGGCCTTCTACTGTTGCCGTAACTAAGTTTTGTTGCTGAAAATATATATAGGCTGAAAATATATATCAAAAGCGCCTGCCGAATATAATATTCGATAGGCGCCTTGTGATAAGTCTGTCTGCGAAATAAGTCTGTCTGCCGGGATGCAGTACATGCCGAGCTTGCGGAAAGAGCGCGGTTACTTCTGCTGCTCCTTGAGAATGTCGCGGATCTGAGTGAGCAATACCTCCTCTTTGGTAGGCTCCGGAGCAGGCGCGGGAGCTTCCTCCTCCTTGCGTTTGAACTTCATCATGACGCGCAGAGCTACAAAGATAGAGAATGCGATGATGAAGAAGTCAACGATGTTCATGATGAACGTACCGTAGTTGATTGCCACTTCCTCCACAGCTGCCACGCCATCTTCTCCGGCAGGAACGCCCTCCTTGATGACATACTTGAGATTCTGATAGCCCGTGCCCCCGGTACAGAGGGAGATCACCGGCATAAGTATGTCGTTAACCAAAGAAGACACGATCTTACCGAAAGCACCGCCAACGATAACACCGACAGCCATGTCAATCACATTGCCCTTAAGGGCGAACTCTTTGAAATCCGTTAAAAATTTACCCATTGTTGATACAGTTTATTTATATGTGGAATTATTTAATATTTCGATACCTCTTAAAAAACTATAATCCTATAAAAATCCGGAGACGTTTTATGCAAAACAACCAAAAAAATGTAGAAAAGTAGTTTTTTTCTCTATCAAATAACACATTTCAGTTAAAAAACGTTCACACACGATTGCCGAACGGAAATTTTTTACTAATTTTGCATTGCTCCCGCGAGGGTAAAGCCCTCACAAGGCTGCCTGCGGGCAACTATGAGAAGCAAAACAGAGTATATAAAAAACATATCTCCAACCTAAAACAATTCTAAAGAAATGACTAAAATTGGTATTAACGGCTTTGGCCGTATCGGACGTTTCGTGTTCCGTGCCTCTACTAAGAGAGACGACATCGAGGTTGTAGCAATCAACGACCTTCTTCCTGTTGATTACATGGCTTACATGCTCAAATATGACACAATGCACGGTCGCTTCGACGGCACAGTTGACTATGATATGGAGAAGAGCCTCCTCATCGTCAACGGTAAGGAGATCCGTGTAACTGCATGCAAGAATCCCGCTGAAATCGGTTGGGGTGCTGTAGGTGCTGAGTATGTTGTTGAGTCTACAGGTCTCTTCCTTACTGAGGAGAAAGCTAAGGCTCACATCGATGCCGGTGCTAAGTATGTAGTTATGTCTGCTCCCTCAAAGGACGCTACTCCTATGTTCGTTGTAGGTGTTAACGCCGACACTTATGCTGGTCAGCAGTTCGTTTCCAACGCTTCTTGCACCACCAACTGTCTCGCTCCTATCGCTAAGGTGCTCAACGACAAGTTCGGTATCAAGGAGGGTCTTATGACTACTGTTCACTCTACTACTGCAACTCAGAAGACTGTTGACGGTCCCTCTATGAAGGACTGGCGCGGTGGTCGTGCAGCTTCTGCCAACATCATCCCCTCTTCTACAGGTGCTGCAAAGGCTGTAGGCAAAGTTATCCCTGAGCTCAACGGTAAGCTCACCGGTATCTCTATGCGTGTCCCCACCCTCGACGTTTCTGTTGTTGACCTCACTTGCAACCTCATCAAGCCCGCTACCAAAGAGGATATCTGCGCTGCTATGAAAGAGGCTGCTGAAGGCGAACTCAAGGGTGTGCTCGGCTACACTGAGGACGCTGTTGTAAGCTCTGACTTCCTCGGCTGCCCCCTCACCTCTATCTTCGACGCTAACGCCGGTGTTTACTTAACCGACAACTTCGTTAAGGTGATCTCTTGGTATGACAATGAGATCGGCTACTCTAACAAGGTGCTCGACCTCATCGCTGTGATGAAGAAATACAACGGCTAATAATCCGTTTATATAGCCTTCAAAGCGCTTCCGCTAATGTGGAAGCGCTTTTTTTATAAATATATCTCACTTCTTTAACATATATTAAAAAATAATTGTTATCTTTGCCATCTCTTACCAATTAAGCCGCCGAAATTATTCCCCGGCTATATATATTGTATTCAGCCGGCCCTGATAGGTTTTGCTACGGGCTTTTGGCTATGTAACCATGTAGAACTAAAAACTGTCACTATGTTCTCTAATGATATAATTTTATTCTGGCTTGAAAACGACCTTCTCTCATTTCTTATAGCGGTGGTCCTTGCCGGCATTATTATACCGAAGATTATCCTGATTGCATTCCGTCGCAAGCTGTTTGATGAAATCGACGAACGCAAGATACATCGTGGTGTAGTCCCTCGTCTCGGTGGCATAGCTTTCTTTCCGGCTATTATATTCTCACTGGCCCTCGTCGCCGGCATTAACATGCGCTTCGGAAGTATCCTGATGATGCAGGAGGTGGCACAAAACATCGTTATTATCTATTTTGAGATCTGTGCCATCATTCTTCTTTATCTCGTTGGTATCGCCGACGACCTTATAGGTGTGAGATACATGGCCAAGTTTGTAGTACAGATTATCGCCGCGATACTACTTGTAAGCTCAGGAATGTACATCGACAACTTCTACGGCCTTATCTGGATCCATACTATGCCGGGATGGCTCTGCATCATCTTCACTGCGTTCATTGTGGTGTATGTGGTCAACGCCATCAACCTCATAGACGGCATCGACGGTCTGGCCTCCGGACTCTCCACTATCGCACTGCTCTTTTATGCCGTGGTATTCTTCCAGGGGGAAGCTTATATCCTCTCGATGCTCTCCACCGCCACTGCCGGCACACTATTCCCTTTCTTCTATTACAATGTGTTTGGCGATGCCTCAAAACAAAAGAAAATATTCATGGGCGACACCGGAGCCCTCACCACGGGCATGGTGCTCGTGTTCTGCGCCATTGCTGTGATGCACGACCGTCCGGAAGATATCACTGTTGATTATAATCCGGTTATTGTGGCTCTCTCTCCCCTCATCATCCCTTGTTTCGACGTCTTCCGCGTCTACTTCCATCGTGTGCGCAACGGACGCAACCCTTTCCTCCCCGACAAATGCCACATCCATCATAAACTCCTGGCTCTCGGAGTCAATCAGACAAGGGCTCTCCTGAGCATTCTGTTTGCTTCTGTGACATTCATCGGCATCAACGTACTCGTATCTCCCTATCTCAATCCCACGGTGCTCCTGCTCCTCGACGTGGTTATCTGGACCGGTGGCAATATCTTCCTCACAAAAGCCATCCGTCGTCGTGAACGTCGCCTAAGCCGCTCCCTATACGAGTAATCACCCACCCGCAACCTCCACGCTGTCGGGGCGCTCCCTGTCCGATTCAGAGCGCTTACAGGCAACCGATAAAAAACATAGTACAAAAAAAGATGTGTCAAAACACGGTGTTTTGACACATCTTTTTTTCAATGCAACACTTTATTTCATTATCTTGAGCGGCTTGCAACTGCCATCAATACCGACGGCCTTCACTACGTATATTCCGAC
>CAMWZE010000177.1 GCA_947178685.1 uncultured Porphyromonadaceae bacterium | reverse complement strand
CTTCCGTCCAGATACAATAGTGTCTTATGCCGACGGCGCATAAAAAAATCTGTATTTGTCACAAATGTTTCGGGATCGGTAATGAAACCATCTACTCCCTCGTCGCAATTCTTGAAGTCGACAAAAGTTCTGTGGCTCACCATCCTGACGCCGTTATAGTCTCGAAGTATGGATTTTATACCCATGGCAACAAGGGTTGGCAGCCCTATAACTGCTATGACTCTGATCACTTCCATTACTCAACTCTCTCCCACTTTCTCCTTAGCCAAAGGAAGGAGTATCCTGCGCCTGATACGGTTGTTTTGTCTATAATCTGTCTCCAGCGAGAAGATAGCCGTCACTACAGCAGTAGCCAGATTCCTGTCGTAATCACCTCTTATGTGTGCTACGAAAAGATAGAGAAGATCATGCAGCTGTTCTTCTACTTCCTTATGACTCTCTACCGACACTTCTGTGGCCTGTGCGGCACTTCCCGTTGAAAATGCAGAGTACAACACTTTCTCGTCTTGTTCCACCGTATCCTTAAGTCGGCCGGAGGTCTCCTCGAAGAAATTAAATAATTGCGACAAATTATTATCCTTTCCGCTTCTTGACACCAGCGACTCGAAATGCCTCCGGATATTCGGTATCTGCACATGGAGATAATACCCCGAAGTCTTCCTCAGATAATCAGCTGTCTTCTCAAGTGTAAATGTGTCTCTGGCATTCACCGGGAAATAATCATCATCAAGAAAAGTGTTGACTACTGAAAGAAAAAAATCGACATCTATATTCCTTTGGAAACATATCGTGCCGATGGTCTGCTCCCCCACACCAAGGCTCACCCCGAGTCGGTTAACAACCGGGATGAGCTGAGGATGTGCGAGTATAGCGTCGGAGAGTTTACTCTCTCTATTATACAGTGCCATTATTTCTTCACTACTATTGTAGAGCGTTGGGTTATTATTATGTCCATTGCCACATCATGTGGCTCGGTAGGAACTTCATCTACCAACTGGAATTCATACCCGATACCAACTTTTGTGGCGCGGGTATTTTTCAGAAGGCGGTCATAGAAACCTTTTCCTCGACCGAGACGATTACCCTTTCTATCATAGGCCACCGCCGGAACCACCACAAGTTCTATCTCTGAAGGATCTACCGTGTCGGCTCCTGTGGGCTCCTCTATATGGAAACTACCGAGCTCGAGGTGTGACTCATCATATGGGAGAATCTCAAGATTAACACCGTTCACTCTCGGAAGATAGAAATGCTTCCGCTTACCCCACTTCCCAAGGAACGAATGGGTGAACACCTCATCTGGAAGTGAATGGTACATCAGTATATGGTCAGCCATCAGAAATGCAGCCGTCTTCTCAAGACGCTCAAACACCTCTTCCGCCGCCTGGCGACGCTCTATTTCTGATAGCATCTGGCGCATGGCCTTTACTTTTCTTCTTATTTCATATTTCTCCATAGTTATTTGTGTTTTTCATTGTAGTTAAATCCAATATATCTTTCAACCGTTGGCCAGACTACGTTCATCTGATTTTGTTGGCAGCCACCAATTTATGGTGGCTACCTCAATGTCAGTGTTCTGGCTCACCAGACTGTCGTTCTTTGACTCAAGCTTAATGTCGATCGGAGATTTACCGGTTTCCAAAGATTTAATCGCCTCTTTTACGGCCGAATCCGACTCATTGAGCAATTCAATAAATGCGGGATAACCCAATACATCACGGGCTATCATTGCCTTTATCTGGCCTAATAGAAGCTGGCGACTTTGATTGATATAATACCATCTTGCCGGCACACCATTCTTGACAGCAAAATTCACGAAGTTCTCAAGAAGTGTGTTATCTCTTGGAAGTATCTTCAAAAGCCTCTCAAGACTCTTCGAGCCTTTGAGAAGATCTCTATACTTGTCTGCGACGGAATAAGCATACTTCTGTACAAGGCCCTTATTGGCTACATTAATATAATAAGAAGTGAAGCCTGTGGTGTCTTCCGGCACAAAGATATCAGGCATGATTCCACCCCCTCCGTAGACTGTCCTGCCATTGGAGGTCGAGAATATCTTACTCTTGTCAAACTTTATACTGTCAGCATTGTAGAACTCTCCATGTGTGAAACGGTCTACGATATCAAGCTCGTATTTACCATCCTTTCCGCGCGTATATTCCTTCTGAATACTGCGTCCCGACGGGGTGTAATATCTTGCCACCGTCAGACGGATAGCGCTGCTGTCGGGCAACTCAGTTTGATTCTGCACAAGGCCCTTTCCAAATGAACGACGCCCGATCACCAGACCTCGGTCATTATCTTGTATGGCTCCGGCAAAGATTTCAGAGGCTGAAGCCGAATACTCATTAGTGAGCACAGTGATCTCGTTTTCTTTGAAATTGCCGCGACCGTCGCTTATCGCCATAGTCTCATTCTCGGGACGGCGACCCTTGGTGTAGACAATCATTCGGCCTGCCGGAAGGAACTCATTGGCCATATATATAGCCTGATCCATAAACCCTCCTGAGTTACCTCTGAGATCGATAATAAATTTTTCCGCTCCCTCTGCCTTCAGATCGCTTAATGCTGTGAAGAATTCGTTATAGGTGTTCCTGGCAAACTTCGTAACCCTAAGATAACCGATACTGTCGTTCACCATATAGGAACAATCCACCGAGTTAACGGGTATGTCGCCCCTTATCACATCGAATGTGAGCGGCTGCTTTGCATTCGACCTCTTTATCTGAAGCACTACAGTAGTACCCTTCTGTCCTCTGAGAGTCTTGAAAACATCCTCACTGCTAATATCCTTTCCCGTCAAGTTTATCGTATCTGCCTTTATGATACGGTCTCCCGGTAGCAGACCGACCTTTTCCGCCGGACCGCCCGGTATCACTTCTATTACATTGACTGTATCGTTCAGAATCTGAAACGACACACCAACTCCGCTGAAAGAACCCTGAAGATCATCGTTCACCGCTCCCAAATCGCTCGCGGGTATATAGGCAGAATGTGGATCAAGTGAACTCAAAAGATCCGGGAAAGTGGTCTCTATGAGCGAATCCATATCTATACGGTCTACATACTCATTGTCTATGAGCCGTAACACCGTACGCAGTTTCTCCTCCTGGGGTGAGAGGGTGCGGCGTGTGATATATCTGCCTATGAATACTCCACCCACTACTCCCAAGGCCACAAGAAGCGGCAGGGCCACAAGTCCTGGATTTTTCTTAATCTTCATCGTCAATAGGTATATGCACGACCTCTACACCTGCCTTCTTTAGCAGGTCGATGCCATCAGTTATCCTGTAAAGTTCTGAGAAAACCACTCGCTTTATGCCTGACTGTATGATTAGCTTTGAGCATTCCACACACGGGCGCGCTGTAACATACAATGTGCTTCCATCGCTCGAATTGTTGCTTCGGGCTACTTTGGTTATTGCGTTCGCCTCTGCATGAAGCACATAGGGATAGGTCACATCGTCCTGATCCTCACATATATTGGGGAATCCGGAGGGCGTCCCATTGTAGCCGTCGGAGATGATCATCTTCTCCTTAACTATCAAAGCACCAACTTTCCTACGGCGGCAATAGGAATTCTCACTCCATATACGGGCCATCCGCAGGTAGCGGGTATCAAGCAATCTACTTTTATCAGTGGTCTTCATATTCTTGATTTTCAAAGTTTTGAAAGTGTGACATAACTCATGTCATGCCACACTTCCATTTTTAATGTTCCATAAGAAACCTTTCAGCATCAAGCGCTGCGCGACATCCTGTGCCGGCCGCTGCCACCGCCTGACGGTAAACAGGATCCGCACAGTCTCCTGCCGCGAACACACCTTCCACACTTGTACGGGTAGAAGCTCCCTCCACCTTGATGTAGCCTTCCGCATCCATATCTACCTGACCGCGGAATATCTCGGTATTTGGATTATGGCCTATCGCCAGGAAGAACCCGTCAATGGCGATATCAAACTTCTCCTCCTCAGGAGTGCCTACATGTTTTACCAGATGCGCACCCTCTACTCCATCTTCGCCAAACAGGCCAAGAGTGTTGCAATGGAAAAGAATCTCGATGTTATCTTTATCCTTTACTCTGCGCTGCATAACATCGGAAGCACGGAGCACGCCACGGCGCACAATAAGATAAACTTTCTTGGCAAGAGTGGAAAGATAAAGTGCCTCTTCACAAGCGGTGTCTCCACCACCCACTACCGCTACATTTTTCTTCCTATAGAAGAAGCCGTCGCATGTAGCGCATGCACTCACACCAAGGCCGCGGTACTTATCCTCATCGGGAAGACCAAGATATTTGGCACTTGCTCCGGTACTTATAATCACTGTGTCGGCTATTATCACATCGCCCTTCTCATCCTCTACCTTGAAAGGACGGGAAGAGAAGTCAACTTTCGTCACTGTGCGTGACACTATCTGGGCTCCGAAACGGATGGCCTGCTGACGGAATTCCTCCATCATCTCCGGGCCCTGGATACCACCGGGATAACCGGGGAAATTTTCTATCTCCGTTGTCTGGGTGAGCTGCCCACCCGGTTGATTACCCTCATATATGATAGGTTTAAGATTTGCTCTTGAAGCATATATGCCTGCTGTATAGCCTGCAGGCCCGGATCCGATGATCAAAACTTTTGTCTTGGTTTCTGCCATTACTTTATAAGTTTTTCGGGTTATACTCTTTACTGTCTTAATTATTGAGACATATCATGAAGCCGACAATTTTAACTTGCCACTTCTGATTGTGGCTCTTTGTTTTCAACAGTCACTATAT
>CAMWZE010000176.1 GCA_947178685.1 uncultured Porphyromonadaceae bacterium | reverse complement strand
TGTGAGCCGTTACTACGATGCCGAGGCTATGTTCGCATTCGTAGTCGGTGGCAAGGTTAAGGAGCACCACCTCGACCGCTGGAATCCGGCTCTTTCCGAGGCTCAGAACCTTGCTAACGCGAAGTATCCGCTTCTTCACTACGACAGCTACGGTAACCATAACCAGCGCGGCAACTCATTCTTCCTCAAGAACGGTTCTTTCTTCCGTCTGAAGAATATCGAGCTCTCCTACTCTCTCCCCGAGAAATGGATCAAGCATGCCTACATGACTCAGTGCCGTTTCTTCGTCAATGCCAATAACCTTGTGACTTGGGATCATCTCGACGGCCTCGTCGACCCGGAGAGTAACGGATCTAACAAATATCCTATCTGTAAGACCGTGAACTTCGGCGTAAATATCCAATTCTAACCGCAACTACTCATGAAAAAATCAATAAAATATCTCTCGTTCGCTCTGCTGCTCGCCTCCGCTGCATCCTTCTCCTCATGCAACGACTTCCTTGAGAAGCAGCCCTCCAACGAGCTCACCAAGGAGAAGGTGCTTGCCGACTGGAACCTCTTCGAGGAGTTCCACCTCGACACCTACAACTTCCTCCGCCATGGTGCGATGCGAATCAACAACTCCTGGCTCGACGCCGCCACCGACCTCGCCGAGACATCTTTCGCCACCGGTGGCACACGCACCACTTTCAATATCGGCAACTACTACGGCTCTGGCGGCAACTCCGAGCTATACGACACATGGGAGAGCCGCTATCGTGGCATCCGCAAGTGCAATATGGTGCTTGAGAACATCAACCTCGTTCCCAAGAACCCGCGAAACACTGATGAGGAACACGCCGTGTATGTGAGAATCTACACCGCCGAGGCCCGTCTGTTCCGTGCATTTTTCTACTGGGAGATGTTCTTGCGTTTCGGTCCCGTGCCTATCGTGACCGACGTGCTCGATCCTGCCGAGGATATGATCTCCCCTTACCTCAACCGTCCAACAGTGAAGGAATTTGTGGTGGATTTCATTCTGAAGGAGCTCGCAGAATGTGAGGCAGATCTTCTCGACCACGACACAGCATGGGCCACCTCCCGCGCAGGACGTCTCTCGCAGCCTGTGGCCCGAGCCCTCGCATCGCGCATAAAACTTTACATGGCCTCACCCCGCTATGCTTCTGAAAGCGGAATCTCCTGGCAGGAGGCTGCCGATGCCGCAAAGTCGTTTATGAACGACTACGGTAACTTCTTCGGTCTTTTTGCTCTTGAGAATATCTCACCTGTAGAAAACTACGGCAATGCCGTGCTCTACACCACCTACAACGACAACAACAACGAGACTATATTCTTCCGCAACGATGGCACAATCGGTTGGGGAGGAATCTCTACCGACACTCCTGTGGGTGAAGGTGGCTCAGGCGGCAACTGTCCGTCGCAAAATCTTGTCGACATGTATGATATGATCGATGGCTCATCACCCTTCGCTCAGTATGACGCTACCGGAGCACCCGTCTACAGCAACGGCGCGGCAGCTCCCGCAATCAATGCTGCCAGCGGTTATGACGATGCCAAGATGTGGGAGAACCGCGATCCTCGTCTACAGGCCACAGTGCTTTATCAGGGCACTCCCTGGGGCACAATGCGTGAAGACAGCAAGATTGACGTTCGTCCCGGTATGGCCGATAATCCGACAGGTAACGCCAATTCAACCCCGACAGGCTACTACATGCGTAAGTATATACCCGCCACTATCCTTTCAAGCAACCATGGCGGTACCGCACGACGTCTTTGGACCATCATGCGTTATGCCGAGATCCTGCTGAACTATGCCGAGGCTGTCAACGAGGTCAACGGACCTTGTCAGGAGGTATACGACATGCTCGACGCCGTGCGCCATCGTGCCGGTATCACAGGAAACGTTGCCGACCGCACCGACCTCGCCTCCAAAGAGGCTATGCGCAACTTCATCCATAAGGAGCGCACAGTGGAATTCGCCTTCGAGGAGCACCGCTCATGGGATGTGCGCCGCTGGAATGTGGCCGTGGAGGCTCTCTCCCGCCCTATCTACGGCATCAACGTGGCCATGGATGGCACCGTGAGCCGAAAGGTGGCCCAGGAACGCGTGTTTGAGCAGAAGATGTATCTCTACCCCATACCAGAGGGTGAGGTATGGAAAACCGGCATCGAAAACAACCCCGGCTGGTAATACAACCATAAAATCTTGAAAACAATGAACAACATCATAGAACAAATTTCCGACAAGACCCGCCGCGCCATTGCCTTGGCTCTTATGGCCGGTTGCGGATTGTCAGCCCTCGCAGCCGGAGGTGGCAACACCCTCAAGGGAAAAGTTGTGGATCCCGAGGGTAAGCCCGTGCCGGGCGCGATGGTTAATCTCGCCGAGCAGAGCAAGATGGTCTTCACCAATGAGAACGGCGAATTCACTATCAATGACGCTTCTTACGACGATGAGGTGAACGCCACTTGCACCGGCTACCTCAACGCAATCTATACGGTGGAGGATTTCTCCGAGCCGATCACTATCGTACTCCATCCCGACACCGATCCATACGCTCACGTGGTTCCCGTGGCATTCAACACTCAGCAGAAGAAGTATCTCACCGATTCCCGTTCGGTGGTTTCCGGTGAGGAGCTTCAGCGTTATCCCGTAACCGTGCTTCAGAATGCCTTCAACTCCGTGCTCCCTGGCGTGGAGACTTATGAATGGTCATCAGAGCCCGGATGGACCGAGACTCAGATGTATGTGCGTGGCATCCGCACCATGAACCAAAGTGCCCGTAATCCGCTCATCATCGTTGACGACGTGGAGCGTGACCTCTCATTCCTCGATGCTTTCCCGATCGAAAGTGTGACCGTGCTGAAGGATGCAGCCGCAACAGCCCTCTACGGTATGCGTGGTGCAAACGGTGTTATCCTCGTGACTACCAAACGTGGAGAGGCCGGCAAGACTCACATCAACTTCACTCAGGAGGTGGGTTTCCAGACTCTCTCAAACAAGATGGAGGTGCAGGATTCCTACAATATGGCTCTCACCCGCAACCAGGTGCGCTACCTCTCCGGTCTGGAGCCTATGTATTCTGCCGAACAGATTGAGAAATACCGTCAGGTGTGCAACGGAGAGCAGATGCAGGGTATGGACAAATACCGCTACTTCAACACCAACTGGTTTGACGAGCTCTACCGTGAGACCGCCCCGATTGTGAAGACCAACCTTCAGATCTCCGGTGGTAACAACCGTGCCCGCTACTACGTATCATTCTCTTATCTCCGTCAGGAGGGTATGTGGGAGAGCAAATGGACCAACATGATGGACCGCTACACCATGCAGCACATCCTCAACCGTTGGAACCTCCGCTCAAATCTTGACATCAACGTCAACAAATATCTGCGTGTAGGTCTTGACCTTGGCGGACGTATCGATAATATCAATCAGCCCACCACACCTGTGTTCAACCTCACTACATTCGGTGCGGTGGAGGCCAACCCGATGGAACCGGTCTACACCCCGCAGGGTTATATCTACTCCTCAAACACTGCCAACAACCCCGCACGTCTGCTCGGGTCGGCAGGTCAGGAGAAGAACCGTCGCCGCTCACTATACTCTACAGCTGAGGTGAACGGATATCTTGATCCTATCACAAAGGGTCTGGAGGCTAACCTCGTAGTCAGCTTCGATGCTTTCGATGTGTTCCGCTCGAACCAGACCAACAGCATCAACACCTATTCTTACGACTACACCAACCTCAACGCCCAGAGTATCGAGGATTTCACCCTCACCAACACCACCACCTATTCTGAGCTCACCAACCCCACGGCTGAGGAACGTGCCAACTCCTGGACACTGAACGCCCGCTTCGGATTCAAGTATAACCGCGACTTCGACAAGCACCATGTGGATGCCAACATCTTCGTGCGCAGCTATCAGCAGCGTCTCAACATGCGCGAGGCTTTCGCCGATATGTCGATGTATTCCTCCGACCGTTTCCTCTCCTACAATGCTCAGGCCACTTACGTGTTTGACAACCGCTACATCATCTCGGGAAATATCTCCCGGATGGGTAACGATAACTTCGATCCCGATAATCGCTGGGGCACTTTCTGGGGTGTGTCAGGAGGTTGGGTCATGAGCAACGAAAGCTTTCTCCGCAATCCGAATCTCGATCTTCTCAAGATCCGCGCTTCCTACGGTAAGGCCGGTCAGAGCGACACCGGCGCCGGACGCTACCCGTATCAGTCAATCTATGCTCAGAACAACGGCTATGGCTTCGGCTTCAACAACACCTGGGTGCCCGGTTATATGGAGTCAGTGGCAGGTAATCCCAACAGCCGTTGGGAGATCTCCAAAATGGTCAACCTTGGTGCAGACTGGGATCTATGGCACCGTCGCCTTTACGGTTCAATCGATCTCTTCAAGGAATGGCGCTCCGACATCCTTATCAACCGTTCCACTATCCCCGATATTCTCGGTATCAGCTATGCCAAGGACTCCTATGGCAAGGTGGAGACAAGAGGTATGGAGCTCGTGATCGGTCATGCCAATAAAATCGGCAGAGTTACCTATTCTGTAGAGGGACAGCTCTCCTGGAACCGCAACAAGATCACTGAGATGGACGAAACCGAACCTCTCGTGCCCTGGCAGCGCAAGACCGGACGTCCCATCTTCGAATACACCTCGGTGCAGGGTCTGTATGAAAGCTATTTCACCGGAACTGTAGGCGGTTGGAACACTTTCCGGTTCAATCATTGTGCTTCCCATCCTAACCTGATCGCAACACGCCA
>CAMWZE010000175.1 GCA_947178685.1 uncultured Porphyromonadaceae bacterium | reverse complement strand
CTAGATTTATACTTATTCAGTCTTAGTGTTCTGGAGTTGTTTATAAGTGTCTGTATATAAGGTATCTTGTCGAGGATCTCTTTGCCGGAATTGCAGGTGAGGCAACCGATGCCGATACCTACCACAACACCTAAGAATAGCGGTTCTCCTAACAGACCGAATTTCTTCTTCAGACCCTCGGCATCGATCTCAAGCTTGTTCATGCCCGGAATCTTATCAAGAAGCCAGTTGATGCCTATGGCATAGGGCACGAATCCGGCACAGAAGGGCTGAGGTATCGAGATACCGTCCATATCTTTGTAGAAATTCTGGAACTTGCGGGCGGTCATGTCGGCGATAATCAGAGTGATGATGTAGCAGATGATGGCCGCGAAGAAGCCCCATGCGAGGGAGTCGGCCGCGAAATATACGATCGCGCCGATAAAGGCGAAGTGCCAGTAGTTCCAGAGGTCGATGTTAACCGTGCGGGTGGTCTTGGTGAAGAGCATGAGCAGGTTCACACCGAGACACACCGGGATGATGAAGGCACCGACGGCTGTGTTGTAGGCTACGGCGGCCGCGGCGGGCCAACCCATGTCGAACACCTTCAGCTGGAGGTCGTAGATCTCCACCACGGTGTTGAGCGCGGGGCCGAGAGCCGAGGTCAGTAGCGCGGTCACGATGGAGAGTCCCACGAAACCGACGCCCACCTTGAGTCCGGCCTTCAGGGCGTCGCTGAAACGGATGCCGATACAGATGCCTAAGATGGTGAAGATCACCGGCATCATAACGGCGGCGCCGAGCCCTATGATGTATTGAAATACTTGTTCCATTTGCTATGATATATGGCCGGAGCGACTTTAGGTCGCTCCGGCTGAAGAGTTATTTGGGCTGCTTGCCGATGTAGGCGAGAATACCGCCGTCGACATAGAGGATATGACCGTTCACGAAGTTGGACGCATCCGACGCAAGGAACACTGCCGGACCCTCGAGATCCTCGGGCACGCCCCAACGGCCGGCCGGGGTCTTCGAGATAATGAACTGGTCGAAGGGATGGCGTGAGCCGTCGGCCTGACGCTCGCGGAGGGGAGCGGTCTGCTCGGTGGCGATGTAGCCGGGGCCGATGCCGTTACACTGGATGTTGGCCTCTCCATATTCCGAACAGATGTTCTTGGTGAGCATCTTGAGACCACCCTTGGCGGCTGCGTAGGCACTTACTGTCTCGCGGCCGAGCTCGCTCATCATCGAGCAGATGTTGATGATCTTGCCGTGGCCTTTCTTGATCATACCGGGTATCACTGCCTTTGCGCAGATGTAGGGGGCGATAAGGTCGACGTCTACCACACGGCGGAAGTCGGCTACATCCATCTCCTCCATCGGGATGCGCTTGATAATGCCGGCATTATTGACGAGGATATCGATTGTGCCTACGGTCTTCTCTATGTCGGCCACCATCTCCTTGACTGCCTCTTCGTCGGTTACGTCACAAAGATAGGCTTTGGCGTCGATGCCGAGTTCCTTATATGCGGCAAGTCCTCTGTCGATTGTCTCCTGACGTGAGCAATTGAACACTATTTTAGCGCCGGCTCCTGCGAGAGCCTTGGCGATGGCGAGGCCGATGCCATAGGCGGCACCGGTGACGAGGGCTACTTTACCCTCAAGTGAGAACATATTCATTTATACAGGTTATTAGGTTTATAGTTTATAACGGCGGGTTACGCTTTAACCCTTTTGGAATTATTCGATGGTGACGGAATAGCCGAGCGACTGATTGTCGAGATAGTTCTGCCAGTCGGCGAGGGTAGAGATGTCGGCACGGTCCCAGGCGAAGCCCCATCGGTAGCTTAATGTGTCGGTGGGGGAGAATGCTTTCGTCAGCAACACATGGTTCTCTTGAGAGAGAATTGTGTCGGTGCCTTCCGGAAACACCACTCCGATGAGAGCCTTACCGTTGTCAGGTCCCTGTGTCGGGTCGGCGTAAGCGATGAACCCTTTGGCCTGGTTGCTGATCACCTCCGATTCGTCGCGGAGCGGGAAGCCGGCGGCGATGACAGACGATTCGAGCAGACCGTCATACCATACCTTGCTGTTGTTGAGATGCGACTTTGAGTCGAGCGATATGATGCGGTGCTCCTTCACGTCGGGCGAGCCGCCTATCATGCGCGGAGCGAAATTGAGCTGCATGGTGTAGCGCAGCGGGCCGTTGTCAAGAATCTCTGCCGTCTCGTAGCACCATGGGAAGCTGATGGCTCCGTCGGCTATCAGGGCGGGGGCGCCGGCTCCCAATGTCGGGCCTACGGCATAGCAGTCCATCCCCTTGCCGTGGTCGATATGATAGGAGAAGGTCTCGATGAATCTGTCTGCCAGTTTCGGGTCGATCTTACGCAGAGAGTCTACCTTTGCCCAGATTGCGTCGTCGGTCTCGGCGGCATACAGTTGCGGCACGATGATATCATCCGTGGGGTGCTTGAAGAAGAGGTCGTATCCATATGCCTTCTCCCCACGGTTCTGGGTGCCCGGGCCATATACGCGAAATCCGATCAGTTCATTCTCAAACGCGATGTCGTCGTGGCGGCGGGGATAGAAGTCGCCCCATACGGTGATGGGGTAGGTATGGATTGAATCTGATGGATGTATCTCAAATTTACGGCGTTCCTCTCTCGGCACATTGGCTGTGAAGATTATGAGGGAATCGTGGGTGAGCTGCGCCGGAATCTCCTCACCGGCCTCGTTTGTGATGTAGAAACCCTTCGTGCCGAGGCGGCTGAGAATCTCGCCGGCCGGCAGCTCCACCGTGCGGTCGCCGAAGTCGGTCTCAGTCTGATTGCTTACCGTCACGGTCACCGTGTCGCTCTTGCCACAAGATGTTATGGCCAATGGCATCAAAACACAGCCTAAAAGTATTGCCTTTATGTTGATGTTCATGATAATGATGATGCAGGGTATAGGTTTGTAAAAAATGAAGCGGCTTTCACCGCTTCTATTATTAATTCGGGTTATGTCGCAAAATTACATCAAAAAAATCAATCCGCCAACCTTTTATCTGTCATTTTGCACCGGGAGAGTCTACATATGCAGCCCCCCGGCATTGCACGGGCGTGTCAGAAGAGACGCATGAAGATGGAGGCAAGGGAGGGGGAGGCGTCATTGGGGGTGCCGTCGGTGGCGCCGTCGTGAAGCTTCTTATATTTAAGGAGTGCCTCCAGATAATAGTAGTCGGCATATATGATGGAGGCGTCTATCTCGGAGCCGGCCGGCTTGTGGCCGGTGGAGTGGTCGAGGAAGGAGGCCTTGTTGTCGGCCGATCGATAGGCATCGCTGCTCAGGGATGCAAGCATATGCTCCGCCTCATCGTTGTATTTCCGGCTCTTCTCGCCGTCGCAATATCCTTGCAGGTCAAGAAGCGCGGAGGCTACCACACAAGCTGCCGAGGCATCGCGTGGGGCTGTCGGTATCTCGGGGTCGTCGAAATCCCAGTAGGGCACGCCATCTTCCGGCAGACGGTTGAGGTAGGCGTCGGTGACCTTGCAGGCGAAGTCGAGATATTTCGGGTCTTTTGTCTCGCGGTATACCATGGTATAGCCATACACCGCCCATGCCTGGCCACGCGCCCAGGTGGAGTTGTCGGCATATCCCTGGTGGGTCATACCCTTAAGGAAATCGCCGGTCTCCGGATCATACACCGCCACATGATAGCAGGTGCCGTCGGGACGGAAATGATACTTCATGGTGGTGTCGGCATGCTTTACGGCTATGTCGTGGAGATATGGATTGCCCCCGTTGTTGGCTGCCCAGAAGAGCATCTCGAGGTTGATCATGTTGTCCATGATGGTGTTGTGGCCCCCGAGCATCTCTACGTTGCGCGGCCAGGAGAGGATAGTCCCCACATTCGGATTGTAGAGAGTGGCAAGGGTGTCGGCCGTGGCGAGTATCACCTCCTTGAAATGCTGGTCGTGGGTGAGGCGGTAGCCGTTGCCATAGCTGCAGAACATCAGGAATCCGAGGTCATGGTCATAGGCCGGGGCTTGTGAGAGAAACTCGAGCGACGAGGTGAAATTGGTAGCTTCGCGTTTGATCTTATCGTCGGAGGTGTTCTCGTAGTCATACCAGAGAACTCCGGGCCAGAAGCCGGCACACCATTCATCGGGTGTGACCTTGCGGCATGCCCACACCGAGTCGTCGCCACAGATGTTGCGGGGCATCATTGTATAGTCGATCGAGTCTTTCGAAAGTTCCTCAAGACTCAGGTTCACCTTGCTGTGGCAGTAGGCGAGAGCCTCGTTGACATCGAAGCCCGATGAAGTCTTCTCTTTCCCGCATCCTCCTGCCCCTAAGAGCGCAAGAGTGAGCGCGAGAGTGGATAGTTTCAGATTTTTATGATTCATGACTGTGTATAGTTTTTAAAGCGATAGGTTTAAAGCGATAGGTTTGCTGATTCTTAATACGGACCTTTTTCGTTTTGTATGATCTTTAAGGAATGGTTACACTCACATCGTTGACATCGAGCCAACCGCGATCGCGCACCGAAGCGGGCATCACGGAGTAGAAGCCTACCTTGGCCCCGATCCATTTTCCGGCCCGGGCCTTGAAGGTCTTCCCGATGTCGGTAAATTTCTTACCGTCGGTGCTGTATGAGAACCGGCATACGGCATCTTTCCCTACCGTGACACGCAGTTTCACGGGAAGCTCGATATTCGGAATGAGACCCGCCTCATAGCGGCGTGACGGCTTGATCACCGTGATATCCTCGACGCTCTCGCGGCCACCGGTCTCCGCATCCTGACAGCTTGCCAATTGCAGGCGGAAGT
>CAMWZE010000174.1 GCA_947178685.1 uncultured Porphyromonadaceae bacterium | reverse complement strand
GATATCAAATATAAGGATGTGAATGGCGACGGCATAGTCGACGATGGCGACGTCGTGGCGATCGGTGCCACCAACAAGCCTAACCTGATATTCGGTATCGGTGCTTCAGCAGCATGGCACGGTTTCGACTTCAACATCCTCTTCCAGGGTGCCGGCAAGTCTACTGTAACCATGAATGGCAAGACCGTATGGGCTTTCAGCCAGGACCGCTACGGCCAGATTCTCAACGACCTCGTGAAAGACCGCTGGGTCGACAAGGAGACAGCCGCCACTCTCGGCATCCCCGCCAACGAGAATCCCAACGCATCTTATCCGCGTCTCGTGCTCCTCGAGGGTAACGCTTCACACAACAACTACCGCAACTCAACCTACTGGACCCGCGACTGCAGCTATGTGCGTCTGAAAAACCTCGAGATCGGCTACTCACTCCCGAAAGACTTCCTCTCACATCTCCGCATCGAAAACGCGCGAGTATTTATTCAGGGCACAAACCTCCTTACCTTCTCCGACTTCAAGCTCTGGGATCCTGAGATGGGCAGTGCCAACGGCGAAGCTTACCCCCTTACCCGTGCCTTCACAGCCGGTCTTACCGTAAGCTTCTGATACGTTTTCTCAACTTCATATTATTTTCTGAAGAGCATCATGAAAAAACAATATATAGCTTTATCTCTCTTTGCAATGATGAGCGGCGCTACGCTCCTCTCCGGATGTGCCGACTCACTCGACTCTGACAAGTATTTCGACGACCGTCGCACAATCGAGTCGGTTTTCACCGACATCAACCAGACAAACGGCTGGTTGACTCAGGCCTTCTCTTTCCTTAAGTATGAGCTCGCCGACGTAATCACAAAAGATGGTGCCACAGGTCTGCATTGCTTCGCCGACGATATGTATTTCGGCGACCGCGACGTCTCTATCTCCGGCAGCTGGGACAAACGCGACTCCTACTCCGCCTTCAAGCGTGGCGACTATGACGAGAACTTTGGCTCGGCTTTCTGGACAAATGCCTACAAGGGTATATATCAGGCTTCAATATTCATCAAGAATATAGATCTCAATGATAAGCTCACCGAAGATGAGCGTCTCGACATGAAAGGACAGGCCCGCTTCGTACGTGCCTACTACTACTGGCTCCTCCTCCGCAAATATGGTCCGGTGCCAATCATGCCCGACGAAGGTGCCGACTATACCCTCTCCTACACACAGCTCTCCACTCCCCGCAGCAACTATGAGGAATGTGCCGAATTTGTAGCTTCCGAGATGCTGCAGGCTGCCAATGAACTTCAGTCGTGGAGCCGCTTCAAGGGCAATACCGACCAGGAGTCGATGATTCGCCCCACCAAGGGTGCTGCCCTCGCCGTGAGAGCCATCGCTTATATCTATGCAGCCAGCCCCCTCGCCAACGGTCAGCTCGCCAATGGCGATCACCCTGCCGGAATCAGCGATGCTTTCGCCAAATCTTTCCTCAACAAAGATGGCTCCCCCATGCTTTCACTCACTTACGATGAGAGCAAATGGGCACGTGCTGCCGCCGCTTGCCGCGACGTGATCGAATGTCCCGCCGGATATGAGCTTTACCATGCCGGTCTTCAGCTCACCGATGCCCGC
Source organism: uncultured Porphyromonadaceae bacterium (assembly GCA_947178685.1). The sequence goes on along the minus strand of CAMWZE010000174.1, from coordinate 3,198 downwards.
AATACCGGTTACCCCAAGACAATCACACCTCCGGCCGACAACGATTTCTCGGAGAAGAACTGGCCGGAAGGCTGGGCTGACATAGACCCCTACCTATCCTATCGCGATTTCTTCAATGGTGTCGTAGGTCTTGACAACTCGGAGATTATCTTCTCCCGCGGCTACAACACCGCCAATCAGGATGACCCTCACAGAAGCATTGACGGATTTGTGGTGCACTCCCTACCAAATACCCTCTTCGGCTATAACTGCCATGGACTAACCCAGAAGATGGTAGACGCCTACTATATGAACGATGGCACCGACTGTCCGGGCAAGGACAGCGAGATGGGTGAGGGCGACGGTTCTCAGCGTCGTCAGGGCTGGACCACAAGCCGTGGCGACAATGCCTCCTCCAAGTATCCCCCGCTCGGCCAGGGTGTGTCAATGCAGTATGCCGAACGTGAACCCCGCTTCTATGCGAGCGTTGCTTTCAACGGATCATACTGGTGGAATGCAAATCCGGAGAAGGGCAACTCCTATATGCAGGTGTTCTACTGGCGTGGCACAAACACCGTCTCCTCTTCCGACGGCACCACCACAACAGAGACCAACGGCTACGACAACACAGGATATTATCTCCGCACCGGTATCGGCGTGAAGAAATGGGTGCATCCCTCCGACTGGCGCACCGTCCGCGACCATATGGACTACAGCCATATCGTGCGTAAATGGGAACCGGCTATCCGCTATGCCGACATCCTGCTCCTCTACGCAGAGGCGCTCAACGAGCTCAACGGCAGCTACACCGTAGCTTCTTGGGACGGCACACAGACCTACAACGTAAGCCGCGACGTAGTCGAGATGAAGCGTGGCATCCGCCCCGTGCGTTGCCGTGCCGGTGTCCCCGACTATACCTCTTCTGAATATTCCGACCAGACCACTCTCCGCAAAAAGATCAAACGCGAGCGCATGATCGAGCTTATGGGTGAAGGTAAACGCTACTACGACCTTCGTCGTTGGATGGACGCTCCCATTGAGGAAGCTAAACCGGTGTATGGCTGCAACGTGCTTATGACCAACAAGCAGCAGGATGAATTCCAGCAGATTGTGCCTGTATACAGCCTCCCCACCGTATTCTCCGACAAGATGTACTTCTGGCCCATCGCCACCGACGAGCTCAAGCGCAATGCCTCTCTCGTGCAGAACCCCGGCTGGAAATACTTCGACTAATCCAATCCTAAAACTAAAACTCTCATGAAATCAAATAAATTAATACTCGGATTTCTCGCTCTCGCCGCTGCAGGAGGACTCGCCTCCTGCAACGACGACTGGACCGAGGAGCAATACGCCCACTATATCAGCTTCAAGGCTCCACTCGATACCGATGGAAACAGCGTCGGTGTGACAACACTCTACGTTCCATTCACCCGCTACGATGAGAACGGCTCTCCTCGCTATGGAGAGGAGGGACTTTCAAGCTACCAGCTGCCGGTAATCGTAAGCGGCACTACCCACCACAAAGGGAACCTCAACGTGCATGTGGCACCCTCCGACACTCTCCCTATCCTCAATATGGAGCGATTCAGTACCCGCGAGGAGCTATGGTATAAGGATATGTCGCAATTCGCAACATATCCCGAGACCCTTACCATAGCATCAGGCGAAGATATCGGTCTTCTCGACATACGTTTCAATTTCAACGGACTTGACCTCGCCGACCGCTATGTGCTACCCATCACAGTGGTAGACAACGATGGTGCCTACGGCTATCTCCGCAATCCGCGCAAGAACTATGCCACAGCCATGCTCCGTGTGCTCCCCTACACCGACTACTCCGGCCAGTATCAGGCCACGAACGTAAGATTCTACATCGTGTCGGGGGGTGTGGTCGACAATGAACCGGGTGCAATGTCTACAGTTGACACTTATGTGGTAGACCAGAACACCGTGTTCTTCTACGCAGGCACATTCGACGAACAGAGCCTTCTTCGCAAGAACTTCAAGGTCTACGCCCGTTTCAACCCATATGAGGCGGGTGGACGACGCGGCACAGTGACAATGTGGTGCGATAACCCCGAGATGAACTTCGTGCAGAATAAACCCGCCACATTCACCATCCTTGAGCAAGACGACGAGGTGCAGACCTATATCATGCGTCGCACTGTCATAATCAATGATATCGACTATATGTTTGACGACTATCTGTCGGCTCCCGGCAACTCTATCACCTACAGTGTGCAGGGTAATATGGCTATGGAGCGTCGCCTCAACACCCAGATGCCGGAGGAAGACCAGATTATCTTCAACTGATTCCCGGCAATTCTCTTAAAAATCAAAAATCGTTTCTAATTGAATCTCTGCACGGGGCCAGTTTATCAACCCCGTGCGGAGATTTTTTCATTTCAATAACTTAAACATCCACTCATGCGCCGAACTATACTCTCAATAATGATGGCTGCCTCAGCCGCCATCGCTTTTCCGGCTGACGTTACACCTGCCGTGCAACAAGCCCGCGCCGACATTGAACGTGCCATGGACATAATAGACGCCACTTGGGAAACTTCCATAAAGGGCGATAGAGGGAATCTCTATCTTGCCGACTCCTACAATACTTTCACCGGCATTGCAAGCGGACCATCCGACGTGTGGCCTTACACCGCTGCTATAGAGGCGCACTGCTCACTACTTGAAGCTATCGATCTCTTCAGCGAGACAGACCCCGACATCTTTGCCGATAAGCGCGAACTCTATATAGAGAGGCTAAATATGCTCATTGATAATCTTGAGTATTATCAGGGCACAATCACACTCCCCTCCTACGCCACCCAGAAAACATGGAAACCATACGCCGTACCCCGGTCAAATCGTCGCGGAGGAGCCGACGTCGGCGGTATTCTTAATGTCTATGACGATCAGATGTGGCTTGCCCGTGAGCTTATACGAGCTTACCGCATCACCGATAACACTGATTATCTCGACATCGCCACCCATCTCACCGACTACGCCATTGATGGCTGGGACTGCTGGCGCGATGAGAACGGCGAGGAATATGGCGGCATAACATGGGGACCGGGCTACAATTCAAAGCATGCCTGCAGCAACGCCCCGATAATTCAGCCTCTCGTGTGGCTTTCCGAAATCTATAAAGACTCCGACGAGACCGTCACCTACTTTTTCCGCAACGAGTCGAACGCAGTGAAAAGCGAGAGCCGTGAC
>CAMWZE010000173.1 GCA_947178685.1 uncultured Porphyromonadaceae bacterium | reverse complement strand
GTCTTTACCTTTCCCTTGTATTACACTATGCAATTTTAACTTCAATCACCCTTTTTCTTTACGGATTGGAAAAATTATACTAATTTTGTAGTGACAGCTCTATGCTGCCGGTTCAATAATGAGTTTGTTTAAACTTTCCCTTCTACGGATTTAATCTATCCACCAGCCGGAATCGACTCTTTAAGCCAACTCAATCTATTTCTAAAACAGTAACCTCTAAAATTGGAACATAAATCTTTATCTAAATTCAACATTATCTCTAATTCAAAGATAATACGCAAATTGCTCCTCGGGGCAACCGCTATCTTATGGCTTTTCTGTGCCTCCGCGTGCTTTACAGGTATTGAGGGAACTAAAAAAATAACTCTCTCAAAAGATGATAGAAAAGCAATACAACCTTCCGATGAGGATCTGTTTTTCCAACCTGTTGCCGGTGTGCCGGTCGCTAAGTGGGAAATCGGCCGACCCTTCATTGCCACCGACAACAAGGCACTTATGATATTCGATCAGCAGGGGCTTCCTCTCGATCAGGATGCTATTAAGCTTGAAGGAAAGACGCTTAATTTCTCCGGAGTTGAATCGCGCCCGGCCGCCGATGGCTCAAGAACATTGGTTATTCTCTTCTCCGATGGCAATAATATTTTCCGCTATAATACCGGTAAAAACGTAGATACAGCACCCGACGACATACGAAGCGACCAAATTCCCATGCTTATTGACCGGGCTATGATTGAGTCTGCCCGCAAATTGCTTGAGGGGAAACAACTCTGGACCCGCTCTCCCCTATGGTATGACGCTGATGGCAATCGAATTCCGGGACGTAAGTTCACTCCCGTGACAATTGATGCTGTCGAACCGGGTAATCTGGTGTTTCCGGTAAAGCTCAGATTCAAAACAGATGATGGCGACAGGGCTTGGGCTTTCATGAATTTCGGCAACTCGGCTTCTGAAAGCCGTGCTTTCGCCAACCTTTTCTATCTCTCCGATTTCCGCAAGAATTTCCCGGCTATCACTGATGAAGTATGGAATCTTATATGCGAAGGGAAGATTGCAACCGGAATGACTAAACTCGAATGCAAATTATCTCTCGGCAACCCGTCGGAAGTGGACGCCGGACATGATTATAGCCAGACTCTCGACCTTTGGCATTATCCGGATGGTGCTGTCCTTTGGTTTGAAGATGGCATCCTCACCCGATTCCGCAAGTAATCAACCACCTCTTCTGAAACACACTTTTCTACCAAACATAAAGCTATGTGCCAAAACTCTGACAATATAGACAGTATCAACAATGTCTCCCCACTTTCCGACAACAACCCGGCAACGGGCGTATCGCCGGAAGAGACATGGACGTCTCCTTATATCCCGGTTTTCGAAACCGATAAAGATATCACACCCTTCACAACCTTCGGAATAGCAGCCAAAGCTCATCTCTTTGCTGAATATAAATCGGTGAAGGAGCTTACGCTTATATCCCGTTCTCCGGAATATCTCGAAAATGAAGTGCTTCACATTGGCGGGGGGAGCAACCTGCTTTTCATTCATGACTTTGACGGACTTATCTTACATTCCGGCATAAAGGGGATACAAAGATACGATAAGGATGCTGATACGGTGTTCGTAATCGCAGGAGCCGGAGTGAAATGGACCGACTTCGTGGATTGGTGTGTCGATGAGGGCTTGGCCGGTGTGGAGAACCTTGCCGGCATTCCCGGCGAGGTGGGTGCAGCGCCTGTCCAGAATGTTGGTGCCTATGGCGGGGAGGCAAAAGATGTGATCCACAGTGTGGAGTGTTTCGACACGGTGTCACGCAAACTCGTAACTTTCAAAAACCACGAATGCGACTTCTCTTACCGCGACAGCCGCTTCAAGCATGAGTGGAAAGGTCGCTATTTCGTAGTCAGGGTAAGTTTCCGCCTCACTCCGTCAAACGTAGCCCGACACCTTGAATATGGTCCGCTCACCTCTCTTGAGGAGAGACTCGGACATAGACCGAATATCAGAGAGGTGGCCGACGATATAGTGAAGATTCGGAATACAAAACTTCCTGATCCCAATTCGATCGGCAGCGCAGGTAGTTTTTTCAAGAATCCTATCGTCAATAAATATTTCTTCAAGGAGGCGATGCAGGCTCTTGATCCGGACATCCGCAACTTTGAAGTGCTTGACAAGGATGGTAAACCCGATGAGCATCTTGTAAAAGTGCCCGCCGGATGGCTTATAGAACATTGCGGATTGAAAGGGAAGTCAATCGGGGGCGCATATATATACCCGGACAATTGCCTGGTCATCGCCAACAGAGGAGATGCCACTGCCGGAGATGTCAGAAGACTTGCCGACTTCGTAATCGACGAGGTGAGACGACGTTTTGCCGTAATACTGCATCCGGAGGTAAACTACATCGACACGGAAATTGAGGTCACAATTCTTGGCAGCGGCACCTCGAAAGGTGTGCCTGAAGTGGCGTGCGACTGCCGCGTCTGCCGCTCCAACTCTTCATTTGACAAGCGTCTCCGTGCCTCAGCTCTGGTCAAAACCCATGGCATGAATATTCTGATCGATGCTTCTCCCGACTTCCGCTATCAGGCCTTGCGCGAGAAGATTCTCGATCTGGACGCTGTGCTCCTCACACATAGCCATTATGACCATGTGGGTGGTATCGACGACCTGCGTCCCTTCTGCGCTTATCACAATATTCCAATTTATCTGCAGAAGGATGTAAACGATGACCTTCACAAACGTCTCGATTACTGTTTCCGCCCGGTTCCATATCCCGGCGTACCGACCTTCGACATGCATGAAGTGGGGCTTGAACCATTCTTTATAAACGGATTGAAAATTATCCCCATACGTGTCATGCACGGTAAGCTCCCCATCTTAGGGTATCGTATAGGCGATTTCGCTTATATCACAGATGCCAAGACTATACCCGAAGATGAATTGGATAAGCTTCAGAATCTGAAAGTGCTTGTGGTGAATGCTCTGCGCTATAGCAGAGAGCATTTCGCACATATGACCATTGAAGAATCGATCGCACTCGTGGAGCGTCTGAAACCACAGGAAGCTTATTTCACTCATTTCAACCATGAGGCCGGGCTACATTGGGAGATGGAACATGATTTTCCTCCTCACATACATCCCTGCTACGACGGTCTGCGACTCCTGATTAAATAATTCCGCATCACCATCTGCAGTTCTCACTCCGCAGATTTCCAAATCGGGAGTTTACCGATAATATAACCAAAAATATATAATCAAACATCAGGGGATATGCCGAATTCGACATATCCCCTGATGTTTGATTATATTATATAGCTGATTCTTTAAGTCGCTCGGCATTCTCCTCAATCGTGAGGCGGTCTATACACTCCTGTATATCTCCGTCCATAAACGCGGCGAGATTATAGACTGTGTAATTTATGCGATGGTCTGTCATGCGGCCTTGTGGAAAATTATAAGTACGTATCTTGGCCGAACGGTCGCCGGTTGACACCAAGGTCTTTCTGCGTTGCGCGATATCGGCCAGATATTTCTCGCGCTCGCGACTATATATATAGGTACGCAGGCGCGACAAGGCCCGCTCTTTATTCTTCGGTTGGTCGCGAGTCTCCGTACATTCTATGAGTATCTCATCCTCCTCCCCTGTCACAGGATTTTTCCACATATAACGCAATCTGACTCCGGACTCCACCTTATTTACATTCTGGCCACCGGCGCCTCCCGAGCGGAAGGTATCCCACTTGATGGCGCCCTCCTGAATCTCCACATCGAATTCCTCCGCTTCCGGTAGCACTGCCACCGTGGCGGCAGAGGTGTGGACACGCCCCTGTGTCTCTGTGGCGGGCACGCGCTGCACTCGGTGTACGCCACTCTCATACTTCATCACACCATATACATCATCTCCGATGAGGTTGAAGCATATCTCCTTGTAGCCACCCGAAGCACCCGGACTGGTTGAGGTCACCTCCAATTGCCAGCCCTTACGCTCGGCAAATTTCTGATACATCCTGAAAAGATCTCCGGCAAAAAGAGCTGCCTCATCACCTCCCGTGCCCCCTCTGATCTCCACGACAGCATTCTTGGCATCCTCCGGATCTGCCGGCACAAGCAGCATCTTTATCTCGTTTTCAAGTTCGGGAATCGCCGCCTGATTGGTCTCAAGCTCCTCCTTTGCAAGAGCACGCAGCTCCTCATCATCTTCCTGAGCCATCACCTCCTTGGCCTCTTCCACCGCATTCAATACGGCTCGATAACGCCCGGCAGCGCCAAGAAGCTTCTCAAGCTCCCTATATTCCTTTGTCAGCTTCACATAGCGCCGACGGTCGGATATCACGTCAGGATCGGTTATGAACGTGGCAACCTCCTCGAAACGGAGGTCAAGGCCATCAAGTCTTTTCAGCAGGGGATTCTCTTCCATTTTTTATTTGTTGAGCTTTCCGGATTACAAAGACATCAAAACCGCCCTCATATCTTCGGAAAGACGTTGATTTTTTTGCAAATTTACAAAATAAGTCCGAAAATTAATTGTGTGTGAGATAAAAAAGTATTAACTTTGCATCCGCTTACCGAGAACGTGTCCGGCCGGGGCCGTTCAAGGAGAGCGACGGAGACGCCATATTGCGCTCCAATTCTATTATTAACCCTTTATAAATATACCGGCAAGTTTTATTATGGCAACCAAAATCAGATTGCAGCGTCATGGCCGTAAAGGCTACGCTTACTATCCTATTGTAGTCGCCGATAGCAGGGCACCACGTGATGGTAAATTTATTGAAAGGATAGGTTCTTATAATCCGAACACTAATCCTGCTA
>CAMWZE010000172.1 GCA_947178685.1 uncultured Porphyromonadaceae bacterium | reverse complement strand
GTATAACGTATAGTTATGGGAAATGTTATCATAAAAAAAGCTAACAAAGTATTAAGTTTATGACTAAAAGGGTGAATTTGAGGTCAAGCCCATGGTTTGCGGTTGAAAATAATTGGGATTTTTTGGAGTATATGCCCATAATTGAGGAAAAAAACGGTGTTTTTAATGAAAAAATGTGATTAAAGTTGTGAGAAAGGAAAAGATTTTATAACTTTGCAATGACTTTAGGGCGCCACTGTCGCGATTCGTCCGACGGGAAAGGATGCCTTGGGTCTTATAGGATTGTCTAATGGTGTAATGGCAGCACAACAGGTTTTGGTTCTGTTTGTCCAGGTTCGAGTCCTGGTTAGACAACAGGAAAACTGCTCTAAATCTCAGTAAATCTGAGGTTTAGAGCAGTTTCTTTTTATGAGCTATTCTCCGGTATTCCGTATTGTCTATTAATGAATGAGGAGTTTTCGGCCCGCGAGGATGTATAGTCCCGGGGAGAGTGTAAAGGTATTGTCACCGGGCTGAATGTTGAGAAGACGTGTGTAGCCATCTATGGTAGTGATAGGAAGATTCAGATTTTGTTGTCCGGTTACCGTAACAACGTTTCCTTGTATTGAGATTGAGAGATTGGATATGGTAAGGCTGTTTACACCTGTGTCATCACCCCACTGCTCTTTAAGCCAGTCGATGGAGCCGGAGAGGTATCTCTCAAGTTGCGATGACTGATAGGCGATGTCGGCGTGTGAATAGCGTGGCCAACGACGAGCGTCGTTTATGACAGCCACGGCAATACGGTCGGTGTAATCTGTTAAGGTCTGAGAGAGAAATTCCGGACCATTATTATTAAGGAAAGTAACCCAAGAGTGTTTCACTTCCTCTACAAACCCCGGGATTTTATAGAAGTCTCCAATCCAGACTTGTGTGAAGTCGGGGTTGTCGAATATGAAACGAGGCTTGTCTGCTCTGCCGGCGGCAAAAGCGTTCCCGAAGTCCCATACAGGCCCGAACTGCCATTTCTCATTCTCACCTCGTTGACGATAGAGGTAGCAGGAGCCATGAAATGACTCCATATCAAGCATAATCTGATTGACTATGAAATATCGGGCCAATGTTTTGAAATCAACAAGGTCAGCCACTTTCTGTCCATCGCCGGCAGCCAATGCATTCTGGATAGACTGCATGGCATCGAGGAGATAGTTATGCTGCTCGGTAGAAAGGATTTCAGGGGATTTGTATGTGAACCATATGGGATAGCCGTTAGCTCCGGAAACTGTGACGTGAGGGTCACTGTCGTAGTTATCAATCTCCACGAGCCATCCCCCGTCGACATCTGTGGTTGCGTTGTCTTCTTGCTCCACGACATTCACGCGGTCAGTATCCACACGAATGGTTTCCGTAAGCCAGTAAAGCCCCATATAGTCACCGTTGAGCACCACCTCAAGGGGAGCTGTAGCAGGAGTCCAAGGGAGGTCCATAGCCTGAGATGCGGAGAATCCGACAGCATTACGTAGGCCGGCGGCACTATCGTCGGCATGTGCCAGCAGAGCAAAATGTTTACTCTTCTCCATACCGAGTAGCGCGGCTTTCTTATCAAGTTTAATTCGGTAAGGTTTCTTGTCGAATCCGGTCCAGGTGTAGTTGCCACGGCCACGAATCTGCAATGATAATGGTTCGGAGGCGCTTCCGATAGCTTCAATTCCCTCCGTGCCCATAGGATCAAGGTAATAGGTGGCTTGGAGATAGCTCTCTTTAGAGACTATCGGGGCATTGTCGGCTGTGTTGATGAACATCACCGGGAGTGTGCCCGACCAAGGATCGGAATCTTCCACACCGGTGGAGAAGATAATGCGCATATTGTCGAGATCTACTTTCACGGTATATATGCGCTTACCGGGGGCAATGATATTCGGAGAAACGGGGTGTATGGCTATAGCACCCCACTCATCTTGCCTTAGATTTCCGGTAGGGTATAGAGTTGCTTCATCGAAAGTGTTCCATGAGCCCTCCGGATTCTTGGTTGAGAGTTTGAAAGAATTATCAGAGGAGAAATCAATCACTGTCTCGAAAAGTCCATCCTTCTCAGCCACAGTGCGCGGATGTGATATGTCCCAACCGTTGAAGCCACCGGTGAAGTAAAGCATACGGGTTGAGGCATCAGCCGGGAGTGATGCGAGGATAATCATCAAAGAGGAGAGAAGTGAGAGGAATTGCTTTCTCATGATATAGATAGTATTTCTCATGGTAGATATTGTTTCATAACTGAAAACGGTTTCAAAAATCGCCTTCGAGGATAACGAGGTATATATTTACATACTTGGTACAAAATTAGATAAAAATCGCGAGATTTTAACATCGGCAGTATAAATAAATTTTTTCTTTAGAGGAAAGTTAGAACTACTTCATTTGCAAGAAGAACGATAAAACATTAAATTTGCAGAAAAATGTGGAATTATGGATGAGTCTCAGATTTACGCAATCGGTCAGCAGGATTTTAGTGTGCTTCGGGAAGATGGAGCCCCCTATGTCGATAAAACTACTTTCATAGAGAAGTTAGTGAGAAGTAATACCAAGTATTATTTCTTAGCTCGTCCGCGCCGTTTCGGTAAGAGTCTGTTCTTGTCTACGCTCCGGTATTTCTTTGAGGGTAAGCGAGAGCTCTTCAAGGGTCTTTATATAGATTCGTTTGATTGGGATTGGGCTCCTTATCCGGTAATCTATATAGATTTGAACCGGGAGAGATATGCCGAAGAGGGAAAATTGGATGATGTCCTTGTAAAGATATTTTCCGGATTGGAGATGAAATATGGGGTAGAAGTAAAGGATAGCAATCTGTCACAACGATTTGAGACCATAATCGAGACCGCCCATGAGAAAACGGGGAAGCAGGTGGTGATACTTGTAGATGAATATGATAAACCTTTGGTGGGGAATCTAAACAAGGATGATAACTTCGAGCATTACCGCAGGAAGCTTGCAAGCCTCTACTCCAACTTCAAGAGTTCCGCCGAACATATACGGTTGGTATTTCTGACGGGTGTGAGTCGCTTTAGCAAACTCAGCGTCTTCTCCGATCTTAATAATCTGAAGGACATCTCATTCGATAATAGATTTGCCGATATCTGCGGTATAACTGAAAAAGAACTTGTAGACTATTTCCATCAAGGAATAAAGCTGATAGGGGAGAAGCGTGGTATAGATTTTGAGGAGGCGTGCAGACTACTGAAAGAGAACTACGATGGCTATCGTTTCTCGCCCACTGGTAGCGACATTTACAATCCATGGTCTGTGCTTAATGCAATGTCGGAATCGATGATAAGGAATTATTGGAATTCGACCGGTAAAGCCACTATCATAGCCGAGACTTTGCGTAATGCTGATGTCGATATTGAGAGCATTCTAAATGCTAACTGGAATCTTGATCTGCTGTCAGGTCTTGACTTACGAAATGCCGACCCGACAGCCTTGCTGTATCAGACCGGTTATCTTACTATTGGAGAATATGAGTGGGATGATAACACTGTTAGGCTTAAAATGCCAAACAAAGAGGTTAAGCAAGGTCTTTTCTACGAGTTGCTGCCTTTGTATGTGAAAGTCAAGAAGGGATTTGTGGAAAGGGTGGTAGACAATCTGCTATATTCAATTCGAGCCGGAAAGCCGGAGGAATTGATGAAAGATCTCGAAACATATTTCGCAGGTATTCCATATGATCTGAAGATTGAAAATGAGAATAATTTCCACAATGCTTTCTATATACTTGCCACTCTCATAGGGATTGATGCAAAGGCAGAAGTACACACCTCTGACGGTCGCATAGATATGATGATAGAGTCTCGGAAGTACATCTATATAATCGAATTGAAATATGACCATTCTCCGGAGGAGGCATTACGTCAGATTGAAGAGAAGGAGTATGGCTTGAAGTATGCTAATGATCTACGGCAGCTCTTTAAAATCGGTGTTTCCTTCTCTTCGAAAACGCGTCGCATATCGGGATGGAAGATTGTCTCATCCCAATTCTAAAGAAAAAGAGGCACTTCAAATTTTAGATACTGTTTCTTTGAGGGTGTCAAGCTTTCAGCCGACAGACTGCTGGCATCGTATGACAGTAGGGAGAAGGAAGTGCGAAAGATAGAGAGGGAGGCTTTTGAACGTATCAACAACGCCTCGATAAGTTTCCTTGCCAAGAAATATGTAGAGAGGCTGGCGAAAGAGAATGCCGGCCTCAAGCTGCTCGTTTCAGGCAAGGACAGCGAAATACAGAAGGAAAGAAATGAGACGGAGAAGGAACGGAAGGCAAGGGAGAAAGCCGAGGCCGACAAGAAGCAGTTCGAGAAGACGGTATCGGGTGTACATTCGGCTTTAGAGCGGAGACATCCCGAGGAGACAAGGCTCTTGCGTGAGCTTGTCTCCATAGGGGTGTCTGACCCGAAGTGTCAGGACTACATATTAAATGGTGGGTCGGTGACGTATGAACCGTATCCTTGGAAAGACCTCTCCAATGGGAAAAGGATTCCGGATGAGTATTGTCAGGATGTCGTAATCAAGAAAGAGGGAAGCGGGAACGACTCGTATATCTCCATGTGCGGTATGCGCATAGCGGACTTCTTCAGGAATATATGGGCGAAGATTACCGAGGCTCTCGGACTGAAGAGAAAGCAGGTGGAAGAGCAGCTCCGGCAAAAGCCGGACACCGAAACGGGGTATGAGAAGGTGACTAATTAAACAAATTTCCTCAAAATAATTTTAGATTGCTTGAAGAAATTGCTTTTTGCTTTTGCATATTTATGATTTATATAATTTAATAATACCGATTATTGTAGTGTAAACG
>CAMWZE010000171.1 GCA_947178685.1 uncultured Porphyromonadaceae bacterium | reverse complement strand
ACATAGAGGCGATGCAACGTGGAAGATACCGCTATACCGGGCGTACTGTTGATGCCTTGAGCGGTGAACCTGTGGGATTCGCCACCGTAATGGTGCTTAATCCGAAAGATTCCACGACCGTGACTTATGGCATCACGGATGAACATGGAAATTTCTCGATACCTTGCGATAGAAAGAAAATCCTTGCCCGTATATCAAGTGTGGGATATCACACCGTTTATCTGCCGAATCCATCCTTTTCTATGGGTGACGTGAGGATGAACGTGCAGTCAGTTGAACTTCGGGGGATCACCACCAGGGCCGACACTCGCTATGTGCAGAGCGACAGGGTTGTCTACATACCTTCTACAAGGGAGAAACGTGCTGCCGACAACGGCTTGAGCCTATTGAGATTTATGTCGATACCTTCCATAAGAGTCAGTGCAATCGGTAATTCTGTATCGACTCTTTCAGGGGGTGAGGTGGCTCTATTTATTGATTACGCAAGAGCATCCGACGAAGAGATCAAGGGTATGCGTCCGGAAGATGTGAAGAGGGTGGAAGTGCTCGACTATCCTGCAGATCCCCGCTTCGAAGGAGTGGCATATGCTATCAATTTTATCATGGCGAAATATGAATATGGCGGCTATACCTCACTTTCTGCCCAGCAGGGGGTTCTTTTCCCCGATTGGGGCTATTACAGTCTTAGCTCTAAGTTTTCAAAGGGAAAGATGACCTATGACATATTCACAGGTTACGACCGTTTCAATTCGAGCCATGAGAACAGCGCGTCGAAGACCTTTTATGATTTAGATGGCGGGGAGGTGGAGAGAACTCTGGCTATCGATAAATCGGAAGTGGAGAATAACGAGATGTACCTCTCAGCGCGTGTGAAGTATGCGTCTGATGGTAAGATGATATCCAATCAGTTCTCCATACGTGATAATGAATTTCCTCATAGCAACCGATTGGAACATACCGCTTACAATCCTGCCTTATACCCTTCAGGGCTTGCAGAGAGTAAAAACAAGCGTAGCTCGTTGACCCCTTCGTGGAATGGCAACTGGCAGTTCTCATTTCCCCGTTCGCTTCAGTTGGTTGTAACACCGTCGGCCAAGTATTCACGGAATACAAGCAGGAGCTTTTTCTCGGAAGACAATATTGAGAACATCAGCAATGTGAAGGAGGATGAATGGAATGCTAATCTTGGTGTTAGCATCACGAAAAAGTTTAGTCAACATTCCCTCACCTTCAGACTTAACGGGGAGTTGGGTGGCGACCGGCTGTGTTACACCGGTAGTAATCCGGCAGAGATAACCTACCATGATGAAGCGGTGGGTGCATACATCAGAGGGAATCTGCGGTTTGGAAAACTACGGCTTAATCCGTCGGTGAAATTCTATTACAAGTGGACCTCTTTCGGTGATGAGCATTATACGCAGCCGATACCGGGTTATTATATATCCGGAGGAATCAATTTCAACCGTAAGCATCAACTGAGTTTCTCCTCTGAAATGAGCAATTGGACAGTTGGAGTGGCCTACCGTAGTCCGAACACCGTGGTGCAGAACCTGCTTGACGCTGTAAAGGGAAATCCGAAGCTGAAGTCGTGGCTCTATAATTCCGCTGACGTCGGTTATACGTGGCTCCCGTTGCAATGGCTTAATCTCAGTGCATTTGTCGACTATAAGCGTCACACACGACCGATGGACTATATTTTCACCCCTACGAAGATCAACGGTAGAGAGATGATGCTTCGCACCTACATCAAGGAGGGATATTTCCAGATTATCACAGAAGGAATCGGTGCCACGGTAAGACTCTTCGATAACTCTCTCACGCTTCAGGGAGATCTGAAAGTAGCTTCATACAGAAAGGGTGGTCGTATGCCTTATCAGCGCACAGTAGTGAACAGCAGTCTCTCAGCCAATTATTATTTCGGCAACTTCTATCTTCGCGGTTATTTCGAATTCGGAGAGAAGGAGGCCACCCGAAGTGAGAGATACTACGATCGTCCCTGCTACTATCTGTTGTCTGGCGGATGGGGCATCAAGGGCTGGAGAATATCTGTTGATCTCAAGAATATATTCCGATCAGATTTCCTGAAGGGGGAGAGCTACATGGATTACGGCAACTATCGGGCCTATAATTCCTATTACGGCATAGCTTATCGCCGTAACATTATGTTTAACATCTCCTATACCTTCAAGTATGGTAAGAAAGTGCGCGAGGAGAATATCGACCGAGGTAGCTCCTCCAATTCCGGCATTGTGTTTTAGTTTGTTTATGGTTTTAAACTATAACTTGATATAGATGCGGCGGCGGAAGAGGGGATAGGCTATGGCGAAGTTCATAAACACGTAACACAGGGCATAGGATAGTGAGGTGACTTTGGTGGCGAACACACATTCGGGCCACCAGCTGCGGAAAATAAGCGACAGTCCATCATAGATGAGTTGACTCACCCCGAAGTGTCCGAAGAGTATTGCCATAAGCTCGCTTGCTACATACATCATCAGAGCGTTGACACCAAAGGCTTGAAAGAAGGTGACCAACTTCCCTCTGCGTCCATTGGCATCTACCGCCAGCATAGTCAATGCTAACAGAAGCGCACAGAACCCGGAAGTGATGAGTGCGAAAGACGGGCTCCAGATCCGCTTATTGTAGGGCAACGCAAAGCTGACGATAAATCCGGCAAACATGAGTAACGATCCTGCGGTGAAGAGTGAATTGATCTTTGCCGTGAGGTCGCTGCTCATCTTTATCTTCATGCCGCAATAGAAACCGAAAAGCACGTTTGCGAGAGATGATATGGTGCCGAGCAGTCCTTCAGGATCTATGGGCGACCAACGGTATAAATGGGAGTCGCCCAGAAGCCATGCATCCACTTTGTAAAGAATGTTGAACTCCTTACTGTCGGCGTAGCCATGGCCGAATACCAGAATGAGAGTATAGATCACCAGAAGCAACACTGCGGAGGAGAGTATGTAACGGTGGTTGATGGTGAAAACCATAACAGAGGCTATCAGATAGCATAAGGCTATGCGTTGGAGCACGGCCCAGAAGCGAAGTTCACCGAAGTCAAGGCCCCGTCCCTCTATCGCCATATCAAACCAGTTGATTGCAATGCCTATCAACAGTAACAGGCAACTTCGTCGAAGAACCTTGATGAATTTTTCGGTAGTGAAATTGAATCCTTTTCCGGAGAAGGAGAGATACATTGACACTCCCATGATGAATAGGAAGAAAGGGAACACAAGGTCGCTCAGGGAGAGACCATTCCATTTGGCATGGCGCAACGGTTCGAAGCTCTGTCCGTAACCGTTGTTGACAAGTATCATGCCGGCAACGGTGAAACCGCGCACTACATCAAGAGATAATAGACGAGACATTGTAGAAGTCTGAAGTTTTGGGTTTGAAGTTTAGGGATTTGAATATTTTTGTGGAGGTAGATTGTCGGTTTTGTTAATGGGTCTCATTGTCAATAAGTTTGAGAGCCTCATGTGCCAGATCAATCGGGTCACCTTCAGGTGTAGAGGTGTATCCCCCCTTACGCAACGTCCACGGCTCTTCGAGTGCATACCAATCTATTACAGGGCCCGAGGGGAGAGCCATCGCCAACAGTTCGGTGGCGGTTTTATTGCTGTTCGGTCCGCTTCCGAGTTCATCATAGTCAGGCTTGGAATGATGTTCCATCTGTGCTTCGAGAGCATCGAAATATGCGGCCCAGCGAGGATAATAGAAATCACGCAAGAGTCCGTTCCATTCCTTGTTGGCGTAGTCCCTCAGACCGCCATCATCTGCACAAGTGCGGTTGCCCCATGTAGTAATCTGCACACGCGCATTCCACTCATAAAGATCTTTCTCAGCTTCGGTGTTTCCAAGACTTCTGGCAGCCTCGGTCCAAGAACCCAACCGGAATTCCGGCCGGCTGCCTAAAAGCTTATCTTGCATAAGAAGCATCTCAAGAAACTTATCGGCATTCTTGCGGAAGTCTTCAGGAGAGAATGCGTTGTAGTCGGCGATAGTGTGCAGATATTGCCTGCGTCCTTGGTCGGCAAGAGCCTGACGGGTGATATCTACAAGATCATATTCGTAGTTATTGTTGCCACGCAGTCTTTCGGATGCCTTGGCCATGAGCCTGGCGGCTTCGAGAGTAGCGGCAGGGTCGTAGTAATTACGCATCTTCGACCAACTCTTCACTTGGAAATTATTAAGGGAGGGGCGTCCGCAATAGATACTTTCGTGAGGACCTTGCTGATTATTACCGGCAGGACAGTTGTAGATAGAGTTTGCCAACACTTCCCACGCGGCCATTACGTCAGGATCGTCTGTACCATAACGGGCCTTGACATAATTCTTCAACCAATCGCTCTTAGTAATTTTCTCGGGAATCCAGGGGAGCTCGCTCATAAGCTCAAACATGACAGGATTATTGCCTGATCCCTCCATAGTGAATCCGTAGCCTTTAAGTTTGGAGGCAAGGGGATTACCCTTTGTAGCGTAGAAATTATCTATAAGCTGGTCCATGCGTCCGTGTAGCCCTACATTCGCTCCGAAATTTTCAAGCATACAGAACACCCAGTCGTGTCCCTCATATCCCTTTTCACGATGCCATACCGACGGGGCACCCCACATAGGTCTACATTCCGAAAATAAGTCGAGCACCAGAATTTCTCCCGGTTTTATGGCTCCGAGCATTTCGGGACGGGGATTCTCTGTCCAACCCTGAACAACCCATACAGCCTCCGGATTAGCCCGTTTCATAGCAGCCATCAGTTTGCGTCCGGCTTCAGCGTAGTCTACAGCTGCGTCATCCTTGCTCTCATGGAAAGGGTCAAGCGAATAGAAGTCGGCTTTGCCATATAATTT
>CAMWZE010000170.1 GCA_947178685.1 uncultured Porphyromonadaceae bacterium | reverse complement strand
GCGCAGCTCCTCGTCGTCAACCATCGCTCCGGCAGTCTCCATAGCCTTCAGCAAGGTTCCCTCTGTGAAATATTTCGGTGGCTGTGTGGTTTTCTTTACAAGGCGTGGAGAATGCGGACCCTCCTCACCCTTGGTAAATACCGGCAGCCGGCCTGAATTTTCATCGTTATTGTCATCCTTCTCGGAGCTATCTTCCTTTACAGTGGGGTCCTCGTTTTTCCTGTCGCCGGCATATACCAGTTTCCATCCCGGATCGATGATCACTTTGCCGGTGGCTCTGAAGGTGGTCTTATCAACCTTTGCCGTCACTGTGGTTTGCTCGAATGAGCAGTCGGGGAAGAAAACAGATATAAAACGACGTGCGATAATATTGAATACCTCCCGTTCCACGTTACTGAGGCTTGCAGGCAAAGGCTGCCCCGTAGGTATGATAGCGTGGTGATCGGTAACTTTTGAATTATCAAACACCTTCTTGCTTTTCCTAAGCTTATGGCCTCGTATGGTGGTGAGGAGTGGTTGATATTCTTTCAGTGAATTCAAAATGGGGCCACATTTCGGATACACATCATCCGTGAGATAAGTGGTGTCTACGCGTGGATATGTTGTGAGCTTTTTTTCGTAAAGGCTCTGTATGGTACGTAAAGTTTCCTCGGCGCCTAAGTTAAGTTTTTTGTTACACTCCACCTGTAGCGAAGTCAGGTCGAACAATTTCGGAGGAGCCTCTTTCCCCGCTTTCTTTGTGACATCGGTCACGGTCAATGGGAAATTCTTAAGCTGTTCCACGATCTCCAGACCCTTCTGTTCGACATTGAAACTTTTTCCGGTGGCCGAGAATATTGTGTCACGGTAGAGGGTCTTGAGCTCCCAATAATCCGCAGGTTTGAAATTCTCGATCTCAAGCTGACGGTTCACAACAAGAGCGAGGGTAGGGGTCTGGACCCGGCCGATAGAGAGCACCTGTCCGCGTACACCATATTTCAAGGAGTATAGACGGGTAGCGTTCATGCCCAATACCCAGTCGCCGATAGCACGACAAAGGCCGGCCACATAAAGAGGTTCGAGATCTTCATGTGTGCGCAGATGAGTGAAGCCCTCCTTGATCGACTCGTCGGTCAGGGAGCTGATCCAAAGCCGTTTTATCGGCTTCATGCACCCGGCTTTCTGCATCACCCAGCGCTGTATCAGCTCACCCTCCTGGCCGGCATCGCCACAGTTGATAATCTCGTCGCATTGTTCAATGAGTTTGCGGATGGTCTCAAACTGTTGCTTGTAGGTGGGACTGTCAATGAGCTTGATGCCGAATCGGGGAGGAATCATAGGGAGGGCGGCCAGCGACCAACGTTTCCAATCATGGCTGTAGTCCTGGGGCTCCTTGAGGGTACAGAGATGGCCGAATGTCCATGTGACGCAATACCCGTTGCCCTCCATGTAGCCGTCGCGACGCGTGTCGGCCCCGAGGATACGCGCAATGTCGCGTCCCACACTCGGTTTCTCCGTGATACACAATATCATTTCTTCTTGGCCTCCTCCCAGATTTCATCCATTTCGGCAAGGGTCATCTCCTTGAGCGATTTGCCAAGTTCTTTCGCTTTTTGCTCAAGATAGTTGAAACGGGATATGAATTTGCGGTTGGTGCGCTCGAGAGCATTCTCAGGGTTGACCCCGTAAAGTCGGGCAGCGTTGACGAGCGAGAAGAACAGGTCGCCGAATTCCGCTTCTATGTCATCCTTACGTCCCGCCTCGATTTCAGCCTGAGTCTCAGAGATCTCCTCCTTTACTTTATCCCACACTTGAGAAGGCTCTTCCCAGTCGAACCCGACATTTGCAACCTTCTCTTGAATGCGGTTGGCTTTGATAAGGGCCGGAAGTGCGGAAGGCACTCCGGCGAGCACAGTCTTGTTTCCCCCCTTCTCTTTCAGTTTGATCTGTTCCCAGTTCTGTATCACCTGCTGCGCATCGTCGGCTTTCACGTTGCCATAGATATGAGGATGGCGGAATATAAGTTTGTCGGTAAGAGAGTCGCATACATCAGCGATGTCAAACTGCCCCTTCTCGTCGGCAATACGAGAGTAGAAAGCCACATGCAGCAACACATCGCCCAATTCCTTACGGATATTCGGTACGTCATCAGCGATAAGCGCGTCGGTGAGCTCATACACCTCTTCAACGGTGTTCGGTCGAAGCGATTCATTGGTTTGTTTAGCGTCCCAGGGACATTTTACGCGCAGAGTGTCGAGCACGTCAAGGAAGCGTCCGAAAGCCTCCATTTTCTCCTCTTTCGTATGCATGATTGAAAATTCGTTTAGATGTATGATCCCGGCAAAACCGAGAGGATGGTTCGCCATATTCACACCGGGGAACCTACTTAAATATTATGTTCCCTTTGCTTTATATGGAAATTCTTTGCAAAGTTAGACAGAATTTGCGAGATAATTTGTATCTTTGTGGCTTGAAAATGCAAATTGGCTCATTCTGCGTGGCTTCACGACCTCTTGGTAATATAGTGTCGCCTGTGGAAGAGCCGGTATTCAAATCCCTACGATGGAGAGAATAGTAGACACAGAAAAGGCTAAGGAATTAAAACGCTTGATAGGCGATTCGGAGAGAATCGTGCTTACCTGCCATGTGCGTCCTGACGGGGATGCCATAGGAAGTACCCTCGGATTGATGCACCTTCTTCACGCACTCGGAAAGGATGCTACTGTGATAGTGCCCGACAAGGCGCCATCCAACCTCACGTTTCTCCCCGGTTTCAAGGAGATCGGTGTGTATACATGCCATAAGGAATATTGCGAGGAGACAGTGGCCAAGGCCGACCTGATAATCTGTTGCGATTTCAACACCCCTTCACGTCAGGACAGTCTCGCGCCCGTTATTCAGGGAGCTAAGGGGAAAAAGGTGCTTGTCGACCATCATCAGGAACCGGATCCGTTTGCGGATCTGATGATATCATATCCCGATATGTCGTCCACCTGTGAGCTATGCTTCCGACTCATCGCGGCAATGGGACTTTATGGAGAGGTTGACTTTGACTGCGCCACATGTCTGCTCACCGGCATCATAACCGACACCCGCAATTTCACTGTCAACATAAAGCATTCGGATATTTACGAAATACTCATGCGTCTCCTTGAAAAGGGAGTAGATAAGGAGAAGATTGTCAGGGAAGCCCTGAACACGCGCAGCTACTGGAGCCTGAAGCTCGAGGCGTTCGCCATATCTGAGCGTATGCAGATATATCCTTCGCATCGTGCGGCAGTGATTACACTCTCTAAGGCAGACCTCGACCGGTTTCATTATGAACGGGGTGATTCCGAGGGCCTTGTAAACCGTCCATTGGAAATCAAGGGGGTGGTCTACAGTATTTTCATGCGCGAAGATCCCGATTGTATAAAGGTGTCGGCACGCAGTGTCGGCAGTTTCCCCGTGTCTGAGATATGCAAGCAGCTTTATGGAGGAGGCGGACATCTTCAGGCTGCAGGCGGGGAATTTTACGGAAGTCTTGAGGAATGTCGCAAGATATTGGAGACGCATATGGGCGACTTCGACCGGTATCTCGTCGGAAACCTAACCGAGAAACTGAATTTATGACATATACGAACATAAAAATGAGAACAACCTACAAAAGAATATTTAATTCGATCTCTTTCATGGCTCTTATTGCCTTGATGGCCCTAACCGGTGCTTGCAGCAAGAGCCAAAGCTATTCCGAGCTTCTCCGGGAAGAGGAGAAGTCGGTCAATAATTATTTGGCCACCCAGAAAGTGATTAATGAAGTGCCGGCCGACTCCATCTCGTTCGAAGTCGGTCCGGATGCACCTTTCTATAAGCTTGACGAAGACGGCTACCTTTATATGCAGGTGATCAACAAAGGTGAACTTGATTCCAAAGGATATCCTGTTAATAAGGTGGAAGAGGGGGATGTTGTTTATTTCCGGTTCAAGCGTTTGAATCTAAAAGAGGTATATCTTGGTTATGATGCGGTCTGGGATGGCACCATGAATAATCTTTCAGGAGCCGGATCCACCAGCTATAACTTCATATACAGGAATACTTATATTGAGTCAACAACGAAATGGGGCCAGGGAATACAATGGCCACTCAAGTTCTTGGGTTATGGCAGCGAGGTGAATTTAGTGCTTCAGAGCTATTACGGTTTTACCACCGACCAGACCTCCTGTAACCCCTATTTGATAAATATCAAGTATTACGCACCAGAATACTAACAAAACACACAAAAATAATGGCACTGATTAAATCTATATCCGGAATCAGAGGCACTATCGGCGGAAAAGCCGGTGATGGTCTCGGTGGAGTCGACATCGTAAGGTTCACATCAGCCTATGCTGAATTTATCCGTCGCAACAACCCCAAGGCTCGTTGCATAGCAGTAGGCCGCGATGCAAGAATATCAGGCAGTATGGTGGATCATCTTGTCTGTGGCGCACTGATGGCTATGGGGCTTGACGTAATCAATATCGGTAAAGCCACAACTCCAACGACTGAACTGGCAGTCACCGGACTCGGTGCTGACGGCGGTATAATCATCACAGCCAGCCATAACCCGGTGCAATGGAATGCCCTCAAACTGCTCAACAGCCGGGGAGAATTCCTCTCTGATGCCGAAGGGAAAGAGGTGATAGCTATTGCCGAAGCTGAGGATTACCGCTATGCTGAAGTATTTGATCTTGGAAAGGAATATAAGGACGACACCTGGGCGATGCGCCATATTCAGATGGTGAAGGAACTTCCCCTTGTAGATTGCGATGCTATTGAAGCTGCCGATTTCACAGTAGCTGTAGATGCGGTCAACTCTGTAGGTGGAGAGATCATACCTGCTCTTCTGAGGGAATTAGGCGTAAAGAACGTGGTTGAGCTTAAC
>CAMWZE010000169.1 GCA_947178685.1 uncultured Porphyromonadaceae bacterium | reverse complement strand
AGAAATGAGCAATGGGATGTATCAAAATTTTGATACATCCCATTGCTCATTTCTAATCCTATCTCCCTAATCCCTAATCCCTAATCCCTAATCTCTAATACTTAGTACTTAATCACTAATTATTCCTTGGGTTTTGACTCGCAATAGACACAGCGATAGCCTCCGTTGCGGTCGTGTGCCGGACGGAAGAGACTCTCCACACCGGTCTCCATGTTGGAGATGCAGCGTTTGTTGCGGCAGATATATTTGCCTCGGACTGCATCGTCGGGAACGAGCTGAGTGGTCTTCTCCGGATCGTTGGCCCATTTCAGAAGTTTGAAGATGAGAGCCATACGCACGAACTTGCCGTTCTCAACCTGACGGAAGTAAGCGGCACGCGGATCTGAGTCGACATCCACACTTATCTCGTTTACGCGTGGCAGGGGATGGAGTATGCGCATCTCCGGACGTGCATTCTTGAGTTTCTCCTTGTCGAGGATGAAGAAGTCTTTCACACGGTCATATTCATCTTCGTCGAAGAAACGTTCCTTCTGCACACGGGTCATGTAGAGCACATCAAGGTCGCCCATCACTTCGTCCATAGTATCAACCTCGATGTAGGGCACACCGTTACGATCGCATACCTCCTCCTTCATGTAATCGGGAAGACGGAGTTGCTCGGGTGCGATGAGCACGACTTTCACCCCTTTGTAGCGTGATAGAGCCTTGATTAGAGAGTGTACTGTACGGCCAAACTTGAGGTCGCCGCAGAAGCCGATTGTGATATTGTCAAACCGACCGATTTCACGCTTGATGGTGAGCAGGTCGGTAAGAGTCTGAGTAGGATGGCTGTGGCTACCGTCGCCGGCGTTTATCACCGGTATTCGGGAGTTCATGGCCGACACGGTGGCTGCACCCTCCTCGAAGTGACGCATGGCGATTATGTCAGCGAAGCAGTTGATTACCTTAGTGGTGTCGGCACAGGTCTCACCTTTGCTCACGGAAGAGCTCTTGGCATCTGAGAAGCCGAGCACATTTCCGCCAAGCTCCATCATGGCTGCGGTGAAACTGAGACGAGTGCGGGTGGAGGGCTCATAGAATAGGGTGGCGAGCTTCTTCCCTTTGCACACTTCAGAATATTTCTCGCGGTTGTCGATGATGTCGAGAGCGAGATCTATGATCTCTTCAAGCTCCTGCTTGGAGAGGTCGGTAGGGTCAATAAGATGTTTCATGCCATCCAGGATTCGTCGGAGGGGTTAGCCATGAATTTCTTAAGTTTGGCTTCCTCTTCGGGAGTTATATATTTCTCCTCAACGGCTACCTCACAGAGGGTGTCGAAGTTTGAGAGAGAGTAGTTGGTGACATTGGCAGCGGCGAGACGGTCGATACCTTTCTTCATACCGTAGGTGAAAATGCTCACCACTCCGAGCACGTCGGCACCGGCTTCACGGAGCGCCTCGACAACTTCAATACAGCTGCCGGCAGTAGAAATAAGGTCTTCGATCACAACCACTTTCTGGCCCGGTTCGAGACGGCCTTCAATACGGTTGCCACGGCCATGGTCTTTGTTGCCACCGCGCACATAGCCCATCGGTTTGTCGAGAATCCAGGCGGCGATAGCTGCATGAGCTATGCCTGCGGTGGATGTGCCCATCAGGACCTCAGCCTCCGGAAATTTTTCGGTGACGGTGCGGGCGATAGCCTCTTCAACTACTTTACGTGCTTTGGGAGCAGTGAGTATGAGACGGTTGTCGCAGTAGATGGGGCTTTTGATGCCGCTGGCCCAGGTGAATGGTTTGTTGGGGCTAAGGAACACGGCTTTTATAGCGAGTAGCTCTTTGGCTACTGATTTTGCAATTTCCATATGGTAGTTGATGGTTTATGGTGGGATTATGATTTATTCAGCGAGAAATTCTGCTACGTAACGACGATAGGCCGCCACAGGATCTTCTGCCGCAGTGATGGGACGGCCCACCACGATGAAGTCGGAACCGATCTCACGGGCACGGGCAGGATCGGTGATGCGTACCTGGTCGTCGGCCTTGGAGTCGGCGAAGCGTATGCCGGGTGTGATTGCCTTGAAATCGGAGCCACAAGCCTCTTTCACGAGAGCTGCCTCAAGGGGAGAGCAGACTACACCGTCAAGACCTGCCTCTTTGGCATTCTGCGCATATTTGGCGATAGTGTCGTTGATGGAGGCATCGATGAGGAGCTGTTCACGCATAGCTTTCTCAGAGGTGGATGTAAGCTGAGTTACAGCTATGAGCATCGGACGGCTGCCATCTTCGCGGGTGAGACCCTCAAGGGCGGCGCGCATCATCTCGATTGTGCCGGCGGCGTGTACGTTCACCATATCCACATCAAGAGAGGAGAGCACTTTCATTGCTTTCTTCACAGTGTTAGGTATGTCGTGAAGCTTCAGGTCGAGGAAGATCTTGAAACCGCGTTTCTTGAGCTCCTTTACGATTTCAGGACCGGCGGCGTAGAATAGCTCCATGCCGATCTTAAGGAATGGTTTGCGCTCCTCGTCCTTGAATTTGTCGAGAAAGCGGAGGCAGTCTTCGGCCGAACCGAAGTCGCAGGCGATAATTACGTCTTTATTCATATGTTTGGTGTAGTGTGGTGTGGTTTATACTATGCCGATGATTTCGGTGAGGGAGTTTATTCCGAGACGATCCATCTCGTGAGGGAGAGCATCCACAATATCTTTGCAGGCGTAGGGGTTTACAAGGTTGGCGGCGCCCACTTCAACCGCTGTGGCTCCGGCCATCATCATCTCGATCACGTCAGACGCACAGGATACGCCTCCGCATCCTATTACCGGGACGCCACAGGCCTTAGATACCTGATTTACCATTCTTACGGCCACCGGGAATACAGCCGGACCGGAGAAGCCTCCCATACGGTTGGCTATGACAGGGCGACGTGTCTTGATGTCGATGCGCATACCCAAGAGTGTGTTGATCAGACAGAGTCCGTCGGCACCGGCCTCGACTGCACTGCTGCCGATAGCCACGATGTCGGTTACGTTTGGTGTGAGCTTGACGTACAAGGGTTTGGTGATAACCTTCTTTACCTCACGCACCACTTCAGCAACCGACTCACAGCATGTGCCGAAGCTCATCCCTCCGCCGTGGACGTTGGGACAGCTTACGTTGAGCTCGATTATAGCCACCTGGTCTTCCTTGTCGATTTTTGAGCAGCATTCCACATATTCATCTATCGAGAATCCGCTGATATTGGCGATTATCGGCTGATGGAATTTCTCGCGCATCTTCGGGAGCTCCTCGGCGATGACAGCATCGATACCGGGATTCTGCAGACCAACGGAGTTGATCATGCCTGAGGGACATTCAGCCACACGGGGTAGAGGATTGCCGAATCGGGGATCGCGGGTGGTGCCCTTGAAGGAGATGGAGCCGAGACAGTCAATATCGTAAAACTCCGACATGCCGTAGCCGAAACCGAAGCAACCGGAGGCCGGAATCACGGGGTTCTGCAAAACCACGCCTGACAGACTGACCTGCAGACGGTTTATATCGCCGTTAGGATTGTGGGCATTGTTTATTTCCATATGAGTTCCTCCTTTCTGAAAACAGGTCCATCCTTACAGATTCTTTTAGCTCCATCGGCTGTCTCAACCGAGCAGCACATGCAGGCACCGAAGCCACATCCCATACGGCTCTCGATGCTTACCTCACCCGGCATTTCGAGTCCCTGGCAGAGGGCTTTGAGCATCGGCATCGGGCCACAGGCATAGAAATGGTCGCCGCTTATCTTCTTCTCGCGGATTACATCGGTGACGAACCCTTTTGTGCCGAGCGAACCGTCGACAGTGGCCACATAAGCCTCCACACCGATCTGGTCAAACCAACGCTCCATACCGAAGCTGTCGGCGGCGGTGTTGAAACCAAGTATCGCCACAGGATTCTTACCCTGCTGACGGAGAGTGCGTGCAAGGGCCATGAGCGGAGCGCAACCTATGCCCCCGCCGAGCAGCAGCGGGCTCGACCCGATAGAGGAGGTGGAAAAACCGTTGCCAAGTCCGCTGAGTATATTTAATTTGGTACCAGCTTTCATTTGGCTCATCTCGCGAGTGCCCTCACCCACAACATCATATAGAAGGGTGATTTCACCACGCACATGAGAGTAGTCGCAGATAGAGATAGGACGGCGCAGATATAGTCCGGGAATAGCAATGTTGACGAACTGCCCCGGAGCCGTGATCTTTGCAGTATCGCCACCGAGAATCATGACCCATGTCTTATGGGTGAGCCTGCGGTTGGATATTATTTCGTATTCACGCATTGTTAGGGTTTATAGTTGAGGGTTAATCTTCGTCGATTGTAGAGACCTTCATGGTGATGTCGTCGAGCACGTCGAGGAGCACCGCCACTGTCTCGAGAGAAGTGAAGACCGTGATGTTATTGTCTACAGCTGTGCGTCGTATGAAGTAGCCGTCGCGCCGTGAATGGTCGGCAGCCAGCTCCATAGTGTTGATGACGTAGTTCACGTGACCCTGACGCAGTGAGTTGACAATCTCGTCGCTACCTTCGCTAAGCTTGTGCAGCAGTCGGGTGCGTATACCGTTGGCGCGGAGGAATTCAGCCGTGCCGCGGGTTGCCTCCACGTTGAATCCGAGCTGATAGAAGCGGCGGATAAGGGGGAGGGCACGCTGTTTATCGGAGTCGGCTATGGTCACAAAGATTGTGCCATAGTTGGCCACAGTCATTCCTGAAGCCTGGAGACTCTTGTATAAGGCACGTTTGAGCGACTTGTCGTAGCCGATAGCCTCGCCGGTTGATTTCATCTCAGGAGAGAGGTAGGAGTCCATGCCGCGCAGTTTGGAGAAGGAGAAAGCCGGAGTCTTCACAAACCATCTTTTGCGGTCAGGATAGAGTGTCATG